>NZ_JBAEAP010000577.1:0-16016 GCF_056205495.1 Psychrobacillus sp.
ACTAGCACACGCGAAAGTAATTCTGAATTATTTTTATTCAGGTCATCGAGCACCTTATTGCTATAATTACAGGTTGTATAGAAAATAACGTATAATGTATAGATCAAACCATCTTTTTTTTTGAAAAGGAAGAGCTAATTAAAAACCACTTTTGCAAAAAGTAGACGAATAGAAACGTGTCTTTTATAATTTTAAAGGGTGTAGTACAATAAGGGATAGTCAAAAAGGACTTGGGAGGTTTCAACATGTCAATAGAATTAACAAATGAATTTGGGCACATTGATATATCACAAGATACTATTGCTCAAATTGCAGGCGGAGCAGCGATTGAATGCTATGGAATTGTTGGTATGGCATCAAAGCATCAAATCAGAGATGGTTTAACAGATATATTAAGAAAAGAGAACTTTACAAAAGGTGTAATTGTTAGACAGGAAAAAGATGATTTACATATCGATATGTATATAGTTGTAAGTTACGGAACAAAAATTTCTGAGATTGCTTATCAAGTCCAGTCTAAAGTTAAATACACGCTAAATAAATCTCTTGGTATGTCGGTGAAATCCGTAAATGTTTACGTACAAGGAGTTCGCGTGGCAAACGTGTGATTAAGGAGAGAAAACAATGAAATCAATCAATGGTAATCAATTTGCGGATATGGTCAAGATGGGAGCACATCATCTTTTCCAAAACGCTGACTATGTCGACGCATTAAACGTATTCCCTGTACCCGATGGTGATACAGGCACAAACATGAATCTTTCAATGACTTCAGGGGCTAAAGAGACAACTGCTCATACTAGTGAGCATATTGGCAAAACAGCTCAAGCATTGTCCAAAGGTTTGCTAATGGGTGCTCGAGGAAACTCTGGAGTTATTTTATCGCAACTTTTTAGAGGCTTTGGAAAGTCGATTGAGCAGTATGCTACCTTAGATGCAAAACAATTTGCCCAAGCTTTACAGTATGGAGTAGAAACGGCATACAAAGCTGTTATGAAACCAGTTGAAGGCACTATTTTAACAGTAGCAAAAGATTCAGCTAAAAAAGCAGTGGAAGCTAGTGAAACGATTACAGATATATCAGAACTAATGGCGGTTGTTGTAGAAGAGTCTAAACTATCACTAAACAGAACTCCGGATCTACTACCTGTTTTGAAAGAAGTAGGTGTAGTTGATAGTGGCGGACAAGGCTTAGTATTTGTTTATGAAGGTTTCCTTGCTAGCTTAAAGGGAGAAGCTCTTCCTGAGAGAACTATTAGTTCCTCTATGGACGATTTGGTTAGTGCTGAGCATCATAAAAGTGTTCAAGGATATATGGATACTGCTGACATTGAATTTGGTTTCTGTACAGAGTTCATGGTCCGTTTTGAAGAGGGCAAGAAAGCCTTTATCGAAAATGACTTCCGTAATGATTTAAGCGAATATGGTGACTCACTTTTAGTTATCTCCGATGATGAGATTGCTAAGATTCATATCCATTCTGAAACACCAGGTGAAGTCTTAACTTATGGTCAACAATATGGGGACCTAATTAAAATTAAAATTGAAAATATGCGCCAACAGCATACAGATATCGTAGGCGAAGGTCATTCTTCTAATACTGCTAAGAAAGCAGAAGTTCATCCTTATGCAGTAGTAACAGTTGCAATGGGAACAGGTGTCGCTGAATTATTGAAGAGTCTAGGAGCTTCAGCTGTGATAGAAGGTGGTCAGACAATGAATCCTTCTACTGAAGACATTGTAAAGGCGATTGAGTCTGTAGGAGCTGAGCGTGTACTAATACTTCCTAATAACAAAAACATCGTAATGGCTGCTGAACAAGCTGCAGAGGTTCTAGGGATTGAGGCAGCAGTGGTGCCTACAAAAACAATTCCTCAAGGAATGGCAGCAATTTTAGCGTTTAACGCTCAAGCGACTGTTCAAGAAAACCAAAAGAATATGACCGATGCTTTTGCTCACGTGAAAACTGGTCAAGTTACGTTTGCTGTGCGTGATACGTCAATTGACGGTGTAGAGATTAAAAAAGATGATTTTATGTCTCTAGCTGAAGGGAAAATTATACTTTCACAGCCATCTAGAGTGGAGGCAGCCACTAAGTTGGCAAAAGAATTAATTGACGAGGATTCTGAAATAGTGACAGTTATTTACGGAGAAGATGTCACGGAAGAGGAAGCTGGGAAATTTGCTTCGTTTATTGAAGAGAACTTTGAAGATGTGGAAGTAGAGCTTTATAACGGTAAACAACCATTGTACCCATATATTTTATCAGTAGAATAAAACTAGAAATACTCCGCGTGGGAGAAATCCCACGCTTTTTTTTTAGCAAGAAATTTCAGAGTTCTATATAATCCTTTCGTACAATACTTTTGTTTAAAGTTCCCTAAAAGTGTAAAATAGAAATATCAACATGAAAGTGAGGTCTGTCAAATGAAATTTAAGTCTGTTTTTGACATTATTGGACCCGTTATGATTGGACCGTCCTCTTCCCATACTGCTGGCGCAGCACGAATAGGAAGGGTAGCAAGAGATTTATTTGGAAAGCAACCTACTTGGGCAAAAATCCATCTTTATGGCTCTTTTGCCGAAACATATAAAGGCCATGGTACAGATGTGGCAATCATCGGTGGCTTATTGGATTATGATACCTTTGATGAGCGTATTAAAACGTCGTTTAGTGAAGCAGAAAAGGTCGGTCTATCCTATGAGTTTATACCTGAGACAGGACATACTGAGCATCCGAATACAGCTAGAATTGTATTAGGAGACGACGAACGTGAAATGTCGGTGGTTGGTATTTCTATTGGTGGCGGAAAAACAGAAATAACAGAACTAAATGGTTTTCCGTTAAGATTGTCAGGGAACTTGGCTGCGATATTAGTTGTTCACAATGACCGTTCGGGATGTATTGCAAGCGTTGCCAATTGTTTAGCTAAGCACAATATTAATATCGGTCATATGGAAGTTTCTCGAAAAGAGAAAGGAAATATGGCTTTGATGGTAATTGAAGTGGATCAAAATGTGAGTAAAGATATTTTAGATGAAATTACAACTCTACCTAACATAACGAAGGTTACGAGAATTGTAGATTAAGGAGGGTTATGATGGAAGTCTTATTTCGTAATGTGCGAGAATTAGTAGAAAAAGCTGAAAAAGAAAATAAGCTTATATCTGAGATTATGATAGAACAAGAAATTCTTATTACAGAACGCACTCGTGAAGAAATCATGTCACAGATGGATCGTAATCTGACAGTTATGGAAGAAGCAGTAGAAAAGGGACTCAAGGGAGTTCGTTCCACTTCTGGATTAACTGGTGGGGACGCTGTTCTTTTGCAAGCTTATATGAAAAAGGGGAATTCTCTTTCTGGAGAACTGATGCTTGATGCTGTAAGTAAAGCTGTAGCTACGAATGAAGTAAATGCGGCCATGGGAACTATTTGCGCTACACCGACAGCGGGCTCGGCAGGAGTAGTCCCAGGAACTTTATTTGCGGTAAAAAATAAGCTGAACCCAACTCGTGAGCAAATGATTAGATATTTATTTACATCTGGAGCATTTGGATTCGTTGTAGCTAATAATGCTTCTATTTCTGGAGCAGCAGGTGGTTGCCAAGCCGAGGTAGGATCAGCGGCAGGGATGGCTGCTGCAGCAATAGTTGAAATGGCTGGAGGAAGCCCTTCTCAAAGCGCTGAGGCGTTTGCTATTACTTTAAAAAACATGCTTGGATTAGTATGTGATCCAGTTGCAGGGCTAGTTGAAGTACCTTGTGTGAAGAGAAATGCGATGGGAGCCTCTAATTCCTTAGTGGCAGCAGATATGGCACTTGCGGGAGTAACAAGTCGTATTCCTTGTGATGAAGTAATAGATGCTATGTATAAAATTGGTCAAACGATGCCAACAGCATTAAAAGAAACTGCTCAAGGAGGCTTAGCAGCTACACCTACAGGAAAATGGTTAGAAGCTAAAATCTTTGGTGGGGCTGTGGTCGGCAGTGGAAAATAAGGGGAGCGATTTAGTTATCTCTCTAAAAGGTGTAGGGGCAGGAACTGCTAAAGCCTTAGAGGAGCTAGGGATAGTTACACTAGATGATTTAGTAATGACCTTTCCTTATAGGCATGAGGATTTTCGGTTAAAAAACCTTGCAGAAAGCGCCCATAATGAGAGAGTAACTGTGGAAGGAAGGGTCGAAAGTGAACCTTCTCTTCTTTTTTTAGGGAAAAATAAATCGAGGTTGCAGGTTCGATTGTTGGCAGGCCAGCATCTGATCAAGGCTGTATTTTTCAATCAAGCTTATTTGAAATCAAAAATAACTCCAGGTTCTGTAATTACTGTTACTGGTAAATGGGATAGAGGACGACAAGTTATTAATGTGTCGACGTTCTCAGTAGGACCAAAGACAGACCAACAGGATTTTGAACCTGTCTATTCGTTGAAAGGCTCCATAAGCCAGAAAGTTTTTAGGAGATTTATGCGACAGGCGTTAGATGAGTTAAAAGGGGATATCACGGATCCTTTGCCGGAGTCTATCCGCTCGATGTATAAATTGCCTGAAATGGTGGAGGCTCTCGAGGGAATTCACTTCCCACAGGATGCTGAACATTCCAAAAATGCAAGAAGACGGTTTGTTTACGAGGAACTACTTAACTTTCAGTTGAAGATGCAGGCCATTAAAAAGGTGCGAAAAGAACAAAATGTTGGAAATGGCGTTTCCTTTGATAATGAGCGAGTAAAAAAACTAATTGAATCCTTACCTTATGAGTTGACTGATGCTCAAAAGAGAGTAGTTAATGAAATTTGTCGTGACTTGAAAGCACCTAATCGAATGAACAGACTTTTACAAGGGGATGTAGGCTCAGGGAAAACTGTAGTTGCTGCAATCTGTTTGTATGCCGTCATAACGGCAGGCTATCAAGGTGCTTTGATGGCTCCGACGGAAATTTTGGCGGAGCAACATGCAGCTTCATTAGATGAGTGGCTCTCACCCATTGGTGTAAGAATAGCGCTATTAACTGGCTCTACTAGGCAAAAGGCAAGAAGAATGGTGCTAGAAAATTTAGCTGCAGGTAATATTGATTTACTAATAGGTACACATGCGTTGATTCAACCTGATGTTTCATTTAAAAATCTTGGTTTAGTTATTACGGACGAACAACATCGTTTTGGTGTGGCTCAAAGAAGAGTTTTAAAAGAAAAAGGAGAAAATCCAGATGTACTTTTTATGACAGCGACACCTATTCCGCGGACCTTAGCAATAACGGCGTTTGGGGAAATGGATGTCTCTGTTATTGATCAGATGCCAGCAGGAAGAAAATCCATTGATACTCACTGGATGAAGGAAGATCAGCTTCCTAAACTTATAGATCGTCTTAAAAAAGAGTTGGCTAATGGCAGACAAGCCTATATCATTTGCCCTCTAATTGAGGAGTCTGAGAAACTAGACGTCCAAAATGCGGTGGATGTTTATAATATGATGTCTTATGAGCTCGGAAAAAATTATTCGGTTGGCTTGATGCACGGACGGCTGCATCCGGACGAAAAAGATGAAGTGATGAGGAATTTTACCGAGGGGCATATTCAAGTATTAGTCTCGACAACGGTAGTTGAGGTCGGAGTAAACGTTCCTAATGCATCCTTTATGATTATATTTGATGCAGAGCGCTTTGGATTAGCACAGCTACACCAACTACGTGGTAGGGTTGGGCGCGGAGAACACCAATCATACTGTATCCTTCTTGCTGATCCTAAGACAGAAGAAGGGAAGGAACGAATGATGTCCATGACAGAGACGAATGATGGTTTTGTCTTGGCAGAAAAAGATTTAGAGCTACGAGGACCTGGTGACTTCTTTGGGAAAAAACAAAGTGGATTGCCTGAGTTTAAAATAGCAGATTTAGTTCATGATTATCGTGCATTAAATACAGCGAAAATAGATGCCGAGCGTTTATTGGAATCTGAGCACTTTTGGAATTCCGATGAAATGGAAGGTCTACGGAATGCCTTGGTTGACTCTAAAGCACTAGATGGGGAAAGAATTGATTAAAAAGAATGCAAGGATGAACTAAATCATTTCTTGCATTCTTTTTTTATTGTTTATATACTGATATTAGTACCAAGTGCTAAAATGGTGGTGAATAGCTTGAAATATACGAAAAAAGAAAGACAAAGGCTTTTACTAGAAACGCTAGATAAAAACCCTTTTATAACAGATGAAAACCTGGCGGCAACTTTTCATGTAAGCGTGCAAACCATACGATTAGATCGAATGGAGTTATCCATCCCAGAATTGCGTGAGAGGATTAAATCAGTTGCAGCTCATAATTTTGAAGAAGAGGTAAAATCTCTCCCAATTGATGAGGTTATTGGAGAAATTATAGATATAGATTTAGACAAACAGGCAATATCACTACTAGATATTAAGCAGGACCATGTGTTTGCAAGGAATGGTATTGCACGAGGACATCATCTTTTTGCACAAGCAAACTCATTGGCTGTAGCTGTTATTAATGATGAACTGGCCTTAACTAGAAAATCTAATATTACATTTGTGAAGCCTGTAAAAGTCGGTGATCGTGTTATTGCAAAAGCAGTTGTCCTATCTAATGACACTGAAAAGAAAAATACAGTTATTCAAGTGACAAGTAAGGTAGAAAATGAAACTGTTTTTGTTGGAGAATTTAATATGTATAGAGAAACTATGAAGTAAAAGGTGTGTAAAAATGAAAATATCGATAGATGCAATGGGCGGAGACAATGCCCCTCATGAAATAGTAAAGGGAGCCTATGAGGCTCTAGAAGCTTTTGACGATTTGAATATTATCTTATATGGTGATGAAAGTAAGTTAGACTCACTTGTAACTAAGCATGACCGCTTGACCGTAGTTCATACCGATGAAGTGATTGAAGGAACTGATGAGCCTGTTAGAGCTATTCGTAGAAAGAAAAATTCCTCAATGGTTAAAATGGCTGAATCGGTGAAAAGTGGCGAGGCAGATGCGTGTGTTTCTGCGGGTAACACAGGGGCTCTAATGGCAGCGGGACTTTTTGTAGTTGGTAGGATAGATCAAGTAGATCGTCCAGCGCTTGCTCCCACCCTCCCAACAATAGACGGGAAAGGGTTTGTAATGCTTGACCTTGGTGCAAATTCAGATGCCAAACCGGAACATCTACAGCAATTTGCTGTAATGGGAAGTGTATATGCAGAAAAAGTTCGTGGTATTCAAAACCCTCGAGTTGGCCTACTGAATATAGGAACCGAAGACAAAAAAGGGAATGAGCTTACAAAAGCCGCGTTTTTACTGTTGAAAGAGACACCGGTGAATTTTATAGGAAACGTTGAATCTAGAGATCTTTTAAATGGCGTAGCTGATGTAGTTGTAACAGATGGATTTACAGGCAATATGGTATTAAAAACGATTGAAGGTACGGCCGGGGCGATGTTTACTTTGTTGAAAGAAGCTTTTAATACATCGACAAAAACAAAAATATCAGCGTTGCTAGTAAAAGATCAGTTAAAAGGTATTAAAAATAAATTGGATTACTCTGAGTACGGTGGAGCTGGTCTATTTGGATTAAAGGCTCCAGTTATTAAAGCACATGGTTCCTCTAATAGCAGAGCGGTTTTTCATGCGATAAGACAAGCACGGACAATGGTAGAAAATAATGTTTCTGAGATTATTTACACTACATTACGAAAGGAATCTTCCGATGACTAAAATTGCTTTTATATTTCCTGGACAGGGGTCTCAATCAGTAGGGATGGGGCAACAGCTAATTGAAAACAACAGTGAAAGTAAAAAGATTTATGAATCAGCAGATCAAAAATTAGGTTTTTCCTTATCAGATATTATGTTGAATGGACCGGCTGAGGAGTTAACTAAAACCTACCATGCACAGCCTGCTTTACTTACAACCAGTACAATGATTGCAAGATTATTAATTGAGGCTGGAATTACTCCAGATTATACGGCTGGGCATAGCTTGGGAGAATATTCTGCTTTAGTTGCCTCTGGGGCAATTAGTTTTGAGGATGCGGTATTATTAGTTCATAGACGTGGTCTTTTCATGAATGAAGCTGTACCGGCAGGAGAAGGCTTAATGGCAGCCATATTAGGACTAGATGCTACTTCTTTAGCTGAGGTAACTCAAAAGGTTACGCAAGCTGGTGACATTGTGCAAATTGCTAATCTTAATTGTCCAGGTCAAATTGTTATTTCTGGTACAGCAGAAGGAGTCAAAAAAGCTTCTGAACAAGCGAAAGAAGCAGGGGCTAAAAGAGCAATTCCTTTAACTGTTAGTGGTCCCTTCCATTCTGAATTAATGAGACCTGCTGCACATAAATTAGATGAGGCAATCAATTCTATTAAACTTTCAACTGCAAAACCTCCTGTAATTTCTAATGTTACGGCGCTTCCTGTAGAGGATGCAGAGGACGTGAAGTCCCTATTGGTCGAACAGTTATATTCGCCCGTTCGTTGGGAAGAATCGATTCAAAAAATGCTTGATCTTGGTGTCAATGTCTTTATTGAATGTGGTCCAGGTAAGGTACTGAGTGGCTTAGTCAAAAAAATAGATCGATCTGTTACGACTTATTGTGTATATGACGAGGCTTCCTTCCAGCAAGCCATTACGGAAATAGGAGAGGTTATCAATGGGTAAATTAGAAGGCAAATCTGCAATTGTAACAGGTGCTTCTCGTGGAATCGGTAAGGATATAGCTATTTACTTAGCAAACGAGGGTGCTAAGGTAGTAGTCAATTATAGCGGCAGTAAAGAGAAAGCAGAAGCCGTTGTGGAAGAAATAAAAGCGCGCGGAGGAATTGCTTTTGCTGCTCAAGCTAATATTGACCAAGCCGATGATGTTCAAAGTTTAGTTAAGCAAACTTTAGAAGTCTTCGGATCTATTGATATTTTAGTTAACAACGCTGGTATCACACGTGATAATCTAATTATGCGCATGAAGGAACAGGAATGGGACGATGTATTGAATACGAACCTAAAAGGGGTATTTCTCTGCACAAAAGCTGTTACGAGACAAATGATGAAACAACGAAATGGTCGTATTATTAATATAACTTCTATTGTTGGAGTTTCTGGAAATGCTGGACAGGCTAATTATGTTGCGGCTAAGGCTGGTGTCATTGGTCTAACGAAATCTTCTGCAAAAGAATTAGCGAGTCGTAATATAACTGTTAACTCGGTTGCGCCTGGGTTTATAACTACTGATATGACGGATGCTCTTCCTGAAGAAGTTAAAAGTCAAATGTTGAGCCAAATTCCTTTAGCGAAATTTGGAAATCCTGAAGATATAGCAAAAGCAGTAGCATTTTTGGCATCAGAGGATGCTAATTATATTACTGGGCAAACGCTTCATGTTAATGGCGGTATGTATATGTAATGCCCATCTGTAACTTAATAAGCACGATCTGGTATAAGTATTTAGATTTCATGTGAAATAGCCTTTCATAGACTAAAAGTTTTTTGTATAATCATTGAGGGGAGGTGACAAATTTGTCAACAGTTTTAGAACGTGTAACTAAAGTGATCGTTGATCGTCTAGGTGTAGACGAGAGCGAAGTAAAATTAGAAGCATCTTTCCGTGATGATTTAGGTGCTGACTCACTAGATGTAGTGGAGTTAGTTATGGAGCTTGAAGATGAGTTCGATATGGAAATTTCGGATGAGGATGCGGAGAATATTTCTACTGTGGGTAACGCAGTTAGCTATATTGAAAGCAAGCAAGGCTAATATTAAATAGTCACCTTTATATATATACTCTTTATATAAAGGTGAATTAAGTTAAATAGCAACAGAGACGTTTTTACTATTCGTATGAATAATTAAAAGCGTCTCTATTTCTTTTTGCACATTGCTATAGAAACAGGTAAACTTAAACAGATAGATGTTAAGTAAGAAAGGCAGATCAGGATGAAAGTAAATAGAAAAAGCAACCACCCTAAAAAAACAGGGTTCCCAGAGAGTGTTAAACAACAGTTTCAAAAATTTCAAAGTCATTTTGAAATCGAGTTCAATAATCCAACATTATTGTATCAAGCCTTTACCCATTCATCTTATGTGAATGAGCATCGACGTAAATTTTTCACCGATAATGAGCGTTTAGAGTTTCTAGGAGATGCCGTATTAGAATTATCTGTTTCTCAATACTTATTCCAGCAATACGAGGTTATGAGTGAGGGGCAGCTTACAAAGCTTCGAGCAGCGATTGTTTGTGAGCCTTCTTTAGTTGTGTTTGCAAACGAATTAGGATTTGGTAAGTATGTGCTCCTTGGAAAAGGAGAAGAGTTAACTGGCGGACGTGAAAGACCGGCACTTTTAGCGGACGTATTCGAAGCATTTATCGGTGCTTTATATTTGGATCAAGGATTAGAGGTAGTCGTTTCCTTTTTGGAAAAGATTGTCTTCCCTAAAATCGAAGTCGGTGCTTTTTCGCATGTGATGGATTATAAAAGCCAACTACAAGAAGTCATTCAACAAAAAAACAATGGTGCACTTAGCTATGAAATTGTAGAAGAAAAGGGTCCGGCACATAACCGTACCTTTGTTTCGCGTGTTATTTTAAATACAACGGAACTTGGCGTCGGAATAGGACGTTCTAAAAAAGAAGCAGAGCAACAAGCAGCTAGACTAGCGATACTCGCAATAAAGGATCAAGAACAGGGGGAATAATCGTTGTTCCTTAAGAGATTAGAAATTATAGGATTTAAATCATTTGCAGACCGAGTTGGGATAGATTTTGTCCCAGGAGTTACTGCAGTGGTAGGTCCGAACGGTAGTGGGAAGAGTAATGTTACAGATGCAATCAGATGGGTGCTAGGTGAGCAATCTGCCAAATCACTCCGTGGAACAAAGATGGAAGATGTTATCTTTGCAGGGAGTGATTCAAGAAAGGCATTAAACTTTGCAGAGGTTACCTTAATATTGGACAATTCTGATCGTCGTGTTCCATTAGATTTTACTGAAATAAGTGTTACGAGAAGGGTTTACCGATCAGGAGATAGTGAATATCTTCTTAACAAGCAAACGTGTAGATTGAAAGATATTATTGATTTATTTATGGATTCCGGTCTTGGAAAAGAAGCGTTCTCTATTATTTCCCAGGGACGTGTTGATGAAATACTAAATAGTAGACCTGAAGACAGAAGAACGATATTTGAGGAGACCGCTGGCGTCCTTAAGTATAAACAACGTAAGAAAAAAGCAGAATTTAAGCTGATAGAAACGGATGATAACTTAAATCGAGTGCTTGATATTCTCCATGAACTAGATGGTCGAATGGAGCCACTCAAAATTCAATCATCTCTTGCTACAGATTATTTAGAGATGTCTACAGAACTAAAGGATATTGAAATAGCAGTTATTGCTCATGACTTGAATCTTTTTGTACAAGAAAGTACAGAGCTACATAATCAGCTTCAACAAATAGAAGAGCAAAAAACGTCGCTTTTGACGAAGATTAGTAATGCAGAGTCAGATATTTTATCCATAAGAAGAACCATTAGTTCCACAGATGAAAAGCTAGACAAGGAGCAGACTGAGTTACTTGAGGTAAGTTCTGAATTAGAACGTCTAGAGGGAAGAAAGCTGTTGCTTGCTGAGAAAAAACAAAATGCTAGTCAGCAAATATCGCAGCTAAGAAGAGCTTTGGAAGAAGAAAAGACGAGACTTCAAGTACTTGAAAAACAGCTAGAAGAAAATATTTCTTCTAGCTCTAAAAAGAAACAGTCATTAAAAGAACTTCGAGCAAAAAAATTACAAATCGATCATGTTCTTAGTAGGTCAGCTTCAGAGGTTGAAGAGGAAATCGAAACTTTGAAGGGCACTTACATTGATTTGTTAAATGAAGAAGCAACAATGAAGAATGAAATGAAGCATATGGAACAGCAGCTTCAATTTGAACTAGTGTCTTCTGAGAAAATTATTGAAGATTATCGGGAAATCAAAGACGAGTTAGAAAAGCTTACAAATCGAAAAAAAGAGATAGAGAAGCAGCTGGAAGCATGTCAGAAAGACTTAGCGCAAAAGGTGCAGGACTTTAAAACGAAGCGAGAATCATCGGAGCATTTAGAAGCCTCTTATGAGGAACAGCAAACGTTGCTTCAAAAAGCCTATCAAATGAAGCATCAAATGCAGGCTAGAAAGGATTCCTTACAAGAGCTTGAATCCGAGTTTTCAGGGTATTTCCAGGGAGTTAAGGAAGTATTAGTTGCACGTGATAAAAAAGAGCTCAAAGGGATTCATGGCGCAGTGGCTGAACTAATTCAAATTCCATCTAACTATATGAATGCAATTGACACAGCTATTGGCCAGCAGTCTCAGCATATAATTACTGATACTAGTCAGGATGCACGGATGGCTATTGATTGGCTGAAAAAGAAAAGAGTTGGAAGAGCTACCTTCCTTCCACTTCAGGTTATGAAGTCGCGTAAATTGAGCGAGCAGACGCTGGCTCCGATTAAGGAGCATCCATCTTTTGTGAATACGGCAGACATGCTTGTCAATTACGATAGAGACTATAAAATAATTATTGAAAGTTTACTAGGTAATATTATTATTGCAACAGATTTAAAGGGCGCTAACGAAATGGCGGCACGCCTTCAATTTAGATACCGTTTCGTAACACTTGACGGTGATGTTGTAAATGCAGGAGGCTCCTTGACAGGGGGGTCTGTAAAACAACAGTCATCTGTCTTTACACGAAAAGCTGAGTTAGAGCAATTGAATGATAAGCTTGTAGAGCTAGAACAATCCGTACATCAAGCAGAAAAATCAGTTGCTCATAAAAAACAGCAAGTTCAACAGATTAAAATTGCATTAGAGGAAGCGCGTCTCTCTGGGGAAGCTTTGCGAGAAGAAGAGCATAAACTATTGTCAGAAGACAGAGAATGTGGAGCTATAATTTCTCGTTTAACCAATCGCTTGCTTGAATTTGATGAGGTTCAAACTGAAAAGAATAACCTGCATGAGAATCTAGTTCGCAAAAAAGAACAAACAGCTAAGCGTAGTTTGGAGATCAATGAATCGTTAGCTTCCATTCAAAAAACTATTGATCAACTGCAACTGTTAAAGCAACAGTCTATGCAAGAAAAAGATAAAGTACAAAATGAACTTGGCGAACTGTTGTCCTCTATTGCTGTAGTAAATGAGCAAGTGACGCAACAAGAGAAAGAAAAGAAACAGCTGGAACAGGATATTCAATATTGTGTTCAAAAAGTTGGTACTTTAGAAAAAGAGATCAGCTGGTTTGAGAATGATGACCAAACAGGTCCATCTCCAGAACAAATTGACCAAATGATTGCCACTAACAAACAGAAAAAAGATTATCTACAGGGGCAAATAACGACGGACAAAGAGAAAAGAATTGGACTTTCTCAAAGAGTTAACGAATCTGAAGGCCAATTAAAGATGCTACAGCAACATTTAAGTATCTTTTCTAACGACGAGCGTGCATTAGAACTAAGGTTGAGCAAGCTGGAGGTGGAAACTAATTCACTTCAAACACATCTAGAAGAGACGTATGAAATGTCCCTGGATGAAGCAAAGCGAGACTATCCTTTTGACATGGATGAGGAGCTTGCTCGCAAAAAAGTAAAGCTATTAAAACGCTCTATAGAAGAGCTGGGACCTATTAACTTAGGGTCTATACAGGAATACGAGCAAGTCAGCGAACGTCACTCGTTCTTAACAGAACAAAGAGAGGATTTGCTTTCTGCTCAAGATACATTGCATGAGGTTATTAAAGAGATGGACGAAGAAATGACTATACGCTTCGAATCTACGTTTAATGACATTCAAAGAAACTTTAAGGTAGTGTTTAGACAGTTATTTGGTGGCGGACAGGCAGACTTAATTTTAACTGATCCTACCTCCATGTTGGATACGGGAATAGATATAGTGGCACAGCCTCCAGGCAAAAAGCTACAGAATCTTTCTTTACTGTCGGGTGGTGAACGAGCATTAACCGCTATTGCCTTGTTGTTTTCAATTCTTCATACTCGTCCGGTACCTTTCTGTATCTTGGATGAAGTGGAAGCTGCTTTAGACGAGGCAAACGTAACCCGTTATAGCGACTATTTAAAGAAATTTAGTCATGATACGCAGTTTATCGTCATTACACACCGTAAGGGTACGATGGAGGGGGCAGATGTACTGTATGGTATCACTATGCAGGAATCTGGGATTTCCAAGCTTGTATCTGTAAAATTAGAAGAAGAATTAGTCACTTAAATAGGAGGTTCTACTGTGAGCTTTTTTAAAAAAATGAAAGAAAAAATGTTGGGCTCTACACCAGAGGCTGAAGAAACAGTTTCGATTACCAATAAATTTAAAGAAGGACTATCGAAAACCCGAAATCAATTTACTTCTAAAGTAAATGATTTAGTAGCGAAATATCGTAAGGTAGATGAGGATTTCTTTGAGGAGCTTGAAGAAATTTTGCTTCAGGCAGATGTTGGATTTGAAACCGTAGTGGAGTTAATGGACAAATTGCGTTTTGAGGTTCAGCGTAAAAATATTAAAGACACTGCCGGAATCCAATCTGTTATTTCTGAAAAACTTGTTGAGATCTATGAGGCTGGTGATGAGGATTTAACAGAGCTTCACATCGAAGAAGAAGGACTAACAGTTATCTTATTCGTCGGTGTTAATGGAGTTGGGAAAACAACTACTATTGGTAAACTTGCACATCGTTTAAATGGAGAAGGAAAAAAAGTAATGCTTGCTGCCGGGGACACTTTCCGTGCAGGTGCTATTGATCAACTTCAAGTGTGGGGCGATCGTGTAGGTGCAGAGGTTATAAAACAGGCAGAGGGTTCGGATCCGGCTGCTGTTATGTATGATGCTATTCGAGCTGCCAAGAACAGAAAAGCTGATGTGCTTATTTGTGATACAGCCGGTCGTTTGCAAAATAAAGTAAACCTAATGAATGAGTTGGAAAAAATTCACCGAGTTATTACTAGAGAAGTACCTAATGCTCCGCATGAAGTATTGCTAGCATTAGATGCCACTACAGGACAAAATGCGCTTGTTCAGGCACAGACTTTTAAAGAAGTGACCAATGTTACTGGAATTGTGTTAACAAAGCTTGACGGCACTGCAAAAGGCGGTATAGTACTTGCTATCCGCAATAAGCTGCATATACCAGTTAAATTTGTTGGTCTCGGAGAGCAAATGGATGACCTACAGCCATTTGATGCAGAAAAATATGTTTATGGATTATTTGCTGAAGGGCTAGAACTAGAAGAAACATCAGAAGACAAGTAATTTTACTTGACAGTTAAAGCTAGTCTTTATAAACTATTAGATGAACCATTCATGGTAAGGAGAGATGGGAATGATTGAAAAAACGACTCGTATGAATTTTCTCTTCGATTTTTACCAGGCTTTATTGACAGATAAACAACGAAGCTATATGCAGCTTTATTATTTAGATGATTTATCACTCGGCGAAATTGCAGAGGAATATAATATATCCAGACAGGCTGTTTATGACAATATACGTCGCACTGAAATGATGCTAGAAGAGTATGAAGAAAAGTTAAATCTTTTTTCCAAATTCGAAAAAAGACAAGAAACGACTAAACAGCTTATGCAAATAGCAAATGAACAATCATCAGAAGAACTGACTCAACTCATTGAGCAATTAAAAGAATGGGATTAGGAGGCGAGCTTGCATGGCATTTGAAGGTTTAGCTGAGCGTCTCCAAGGGACGATTCAGAAAATCAAAGGTAAAGGCAAAATTTCTGAGGCTGATGTTAAAGAAATGATGCGTGAAGTTCGTTATGCACTACTGGAAGCGGACGTTAACTTAAAAGTGGTAAAAGAATTTGTTAAAAACGTTTCAGAACGGGCTGTAGGGCAAGAAGTGATGAAGAGCTTAACTCCAGGTCAGCAGGTCATTAAAATCGTAAAAGATGAATTGACCCAGCTAATGGGAGGCGAGCAGAGCCAGATCGCTTTCTCTTCAAGACCCCCTACTGTTATTATGATGGTTGGATTACAGG
>NZ_JBAEAP010000578.1:0-2629 GCF_056205495.1 Psychrobacillus sp.
GATATCTATAATATTTAATCCTGTATCCACATATATTCCTCCTTTAATTATTCATCTTTTTTGAACTAAACTTTGTTTAAGTATAACATTCACACTACTTAGTAATGCTATGGATTTCCTTGGTTTCAAACAATTTTATGAGATTTTTTAATTCATTCACAGTTTCTAATCCATCTTTATATAACTTAGTCTACCAACTAAATAAATAAATCCACACCAAGTGGGTAAATATCGCTTAGCTTCCATCAATGAAAAATACTTTTTCCCAACCTCATCAGTAATGTGACTCTTCATAAAATCAAATTTATAGGTTTTTTATTACTGCTTCTTTTTAATCAACTAGTTATAAATGCTTTTTAAGAGGGAGTAGAATTAGTATAATATAAATCCTATACATATTTCCCAAGTTTGGTAATATTTTTTATTTTTTGAAATTTGTAAGCTAACTAAAAGGAGGCTGACGTAGCTAGTGAAGATACATATATTTGGTGCTTCTGGATCTGGGACAACTACCTTAGCGAAAGCATTATCCGATAAACTTTGCTGTACCCATTTGGACACAGATGATTATTTTTGGCAAATCAAATATACAATTATTAGAGAGTTAGGAGATCGAAAAAGTCTATTAGAAAAAGATTTGAAAAAGGAAGAGAATTCGATTTTATCAGGAGCATTATGTGGCTGGGGGGATGAGCTTAAAGAGTATTTTGATGTCGTCATTTTTTTGTGGCTTCCTTCAGAAATTAGATTAGAAAGACTAGAGAAAAGAGAGTTTCAAAGATACGGAAATGATATTTTAGCAGGTGGACCCAAGCACGAACAATACAAGGAATTTATGGAGTGGGCTGGGTTATATGATCATGCGGGATTGGAGGTGAGAAGTAGAGCCTTACACGACGATTGGTTGAAGACATTGACTTGTCCTGTTTTGCGAATAGAGGGAGATTATACTGTCCAAGAACGTGTAGCTATGACAAAAAGCTTTTTACAGAAAAAATAAGGATTACTACAATAACCCACTGGATTACTACAATGACCAAGTGGTTTCCTACAATCAGAAGCTGCTTTACGACAATCGACCAATTATTTACGATAATCCTCCATTTCCATAAGAAAAGCTCCTTGATTTGGAATAAATTCAAGGAGCCTAGTGCTATTTTTATATTCGATGCTCTGTATAAGTAGATTTTTTAGTTAGTTCAGAGGCTTTTGCTAGTAAGTCATCAGGTATCTTAGCTTGATACGCCTCGATCGTTTCTAATAGTTGCTCAGGTGAGCTCGCTCCTACGATGGCAGCACTATTTTGAAGGACATAGTGAAGGGCAATGCTAGTGAGCGATGCATCTAGTGATTTTAGTTCACCTATAGTGTCTAGTAGTTCCTTGTTCGTATAAGAGAGGTAGTCGCCCGCTTTTTTAGCACGAATAAGACCTTCATCTTCGGTGAGCATTCCTTTTGCAAGCGAGCCTCTACTAAGCAGGGTAGTCTCGTTTTGTTCCAGTAAGTGTAACCACTCCTCTGGTCTTCTATCTAGTAAACTATATTGCATCATAACCGATACTGCATTGCTTCTTTGTAGGAAGCGATTAATAACATTCGGTCTGATAGAAGAGATGCCGTATTCTCTAATTAGGCCTTCCTTTTTTAGAGATTCCATAGTATCGATTACTTCATCCACATTGTCTTCCATTGTCCCACCATGTAGCTGGTATACATCAATATAATCTGTTTGAAGGCGTTTTAGGGATTCATGTATCGCCGTTTGAATCCATTCTTTTGAGGCATCCCAATGCCAGCCATCACCATTTTCGTTTAGTCGATTGCCGACCTTAGAGGCAATAACTATGTCCTGTCGATGAGGTTTTAAAAGACTCCCCAGAATCTTTTCGTTTTCTCCACGGTCGTACAAATCTGCCGTGTCATAATACGTAATACCGTGTTCCATTGCGGTTTGAATAATCTTTTCGGCTTCTGTAATGTTCGTGGGTAGTGACATACAACCAAGTCCGATTTCTGAAATAGAGATTTCACTTTTTCCTAATTGTCTTTTTTCCAAGATTATCACTTCCTTTCCTACATGGTACAATGAGAATTAGATAGATTCAAATGAGAGGAAGAAAATTAATGAAAAAATTTGAGGAAAAAACAGTTAAAACTGATTTAAAATACACAGGTCGAATTATTACATTACAGGTAGATGATGTTTTATTACCTGATGGGAAACAAGGTAAGAGAGAGATTGTGAAGCACCCGGGCGCAGTTGCAGTAATCGCAGTGACTGACGATAAGAAGATTATTTTAGTGGAACAGTATAGAAAAGCTTTGGAACGGTCTATTATTGAAATACCTGCAGGTAAAATCGAGCCTAATGAGGCCCCAGAACTTACAGCAATGCGAGAGCTTGAAGAGGAGACAGGCTATACTTGTAGTAATCTGAAGTATATACAATCTTTTGCAACTTCACCTGGATTTGCTGATGAGATTATACACCTATACTTGGCAGAAAATATAGTGAAAATGGAGAAACCAGCTGAACTAGACGAGGATGAGTTTGTGGAACTACTGCATGTTTCCCTTGAAGAAATGGAACAAATGGTAATCTCTCAACAAATCTTTGACGCTAAAACAG
>NZ_JBAEAP010000579.1:0-1556 GCF_056205495.1 Psychrobacillus sp.
ATTGGTTTTCTTGTAATGTGAATATCATAGGATATGTGTTATTTGTAAAGAGCTCTATATTATGTCGTATAACTTCCTCTTCAATATACATCCATCTTTTATGTAAAAGCTTATATCTTTCCCCATCATCATAGGCCATTAAGGCATTTTCAAGGCTATGGATAAGTTGGGATGGCATTGTAAAGGGTACGTTGGAATTTGTCGTTAATCCTATGTCTAAATAGGCAGGGATACGCTCACAGGAGACTATTTCTGAATTGGCAAAGACAAAGGAAAGTCCGCTCATAGTACCTATTGCCTTTCCACTGACCCCTGTAGCCAAATATAATCCTTCCATAGAGAATGGGAGAGAACCAAACGAGCTAACACAGTCAGCACAGAGCAATACATTATAACGACGGCAAACGTCTTTCAGTTCTTCTAATTCATTTAGCATCCCTGTCGAGGTTTCCCCATGAACCATTAGTAGCCAGCTATAATTTCCAAGCGCAAGTTTTTTTTCAATGGCCTCTAAGTTATATGCCTGTCCCCAGTCATAGCTAACGACGTTATAATCTAATCCCCAACGTAATGCCTGTTTTTGAAGACGCTCTCCAAAAGCTCCATTCGTTAAGATTAGACCCCTTTCATCCAACACCTTCAATTGTGCAATCATTGCTTCATTTGCTAAAGTACCGGTCCCAACTAGTAAATGAACGTATTTAGCACCACTCAACTCGTTTAGCCTATGCTTAACTCGATCGAGCATTACCTCAAATTGATGGGAACGATGGGTGAGTGGATCTTCCTGAAAAGCATTTTTGATTACATTAACCTGATGAACAGGACCGGGATAAAAAGAATACCTTTTCTGCTTAAAGCGTGCAGCAACCGAATTATCAAAGCGCTCTCTCGTTAATACCATTGGGACAAATAAGGCATCCTCTGCTCCAATTGGATTTGCAAAAGGCTCAAAACCAAGCTGATTATACAGCTTTTGCTCTCTTACTGTTCCCGAAATAACGGCAGCTCCATATCCATTTTCATATGCAAAGTCAGATAGTGCTCTAGCTAAATAATAAAAAACACGCCCATTCCGATGCTTTTTATCTACCGCTAGTAAACGGACCTCACAGAGTGCCCCTTTTAGGGCATCCTCTGGGAGATAATTTTCTACTGGTCCAAGCTTCTTGTCTAATGAGAATGGACGCTCCGCTCTAAAGGCTACCATTCCCGCAAGCTCTTGGTCTTTTAATACAATCACATAAACGTTTTCATGGTGAAAAGGATCTACTCTCATTCCACTTGGATCTTTTTCATGTTGCGGTATCTCTTCTACGAATGTTTCATAATTTAATTTTGCGATAGCTTCAAACTCTTCATTTGTTCTCGCTATTTTGCACCAGTACATTTCCATTCCCCCTTTTTACTCACTAGAATGGCTACGTTCTGTTTTCTTTTCTAATAAATATATACCCCCTGCTATAAACGTAGCCGCTAATAAAAGCATCATCCATAGGTACGCTGATACAGCACTTAAGGTTTCCCCATAAATGGTAACTCTTTTTAATGCTTCC
>NZ_JBAEAP010000580.1:0-3719 GCF_056205495.1 Psychrobacillus sp.
CCATTCATTGAATATTTTATATTTATTAGTATATTTTACCATGAAACATCAATGAGGTGTTTTAATTTTTACACATGTCATTTAACGGAAATAAAGAAAAGCTATTAAACACAGATGTTAGTTTAAAGTAATAGTTTTCTCCCAAGTTAGCTCTTTGCCTTGGTCATCTTTGAAAATAAATATTACCTTCCCTTCTTCTCCTTTCATAGCATCAGAATAGAAGAATCCGGAATACTCGCCATTCCCACTAATATAGAATCCTTCTTCTCCGCTAGCTGCATGTTCAATGGCTTCTTGAACTGTGTTAATCACTTGATGTTTATTTGAAATCCACTGCATTTCTGTTAAGGAGAATCCCTCTGGTACTTCTTTTATGACAAAGTCAAAGCTATTCCCTTCAATTGGTTTAGCTGTTTGGTCAATAACAATTAAAATCTCCTCGTCCGTCACTTGTTTCAGTTGATTGTCTTCAGTTTTAGTTTCTTTTTTGTTATCCGATGTTCCTTTTGCTGCTGTTGATTCATTTTGACTATCTTCCGACTTGTCAGATGTAGTAGAATTTATTTGTGTTCCACAGCCGCTGGTAAAGAAAAGTACCGTTATAGCTATAATGTAAATAGATTTATTCATCTTGTTCTCCCCTATCCTCATTTAATGTAAAAGAAAATGCTACTCCTTGATTTGTATTCATCCCTCGATATTCACTTTGATGAAGCTCGAGTATATGTTTCACTATGGTTAGCCCCAAACCGGTACCACCGGATTTGCGGTTTCGTGAGTTTTCAATACGGTAGAATTGTTCCCAAATATTGCTTAGCTCTTCCTCCGCGATGAATGAGCCAACATTTTCTATTATTACTGTCACTTTACTCACCTCTGTTCGAGTAATACTAACGGTTATTATAGTATTCTCGGAAGCATGCCGAATTGCATTGCTCAAAAGATTCAAGATAACCTGTTCAATTCTTCTGTAATCTGCTTTAACTAATATTTGATCAGCTTCAAAGTCATAGCTGAGTAATAATCGTTTGCTCTCCAACTGCTGAGAAAAAGATTCAGCTACATTCTCTATTAAATCGGTTAAAGAGAAGTTTTCCATCTGTAAGCGGATAGCCTTTGCCTCATATTTCGAAAGCTCTAGCATATCTAAAATTAAGGCATTCATCCGATCTGTTTCACTAACGATCAGAGATAGATACCGTTCGCTTTTTTCTTTAGCTATATTATCCTGCAAGCCTTCAGCGAAGCCTTTTATAATTCCAAGAGGGGTTTTCAGCTCATGAGAGAGGTTTGCAATTAACTGTTTGCGAAGTTTCTCAGCCTGCTGTTTCTCTTTTATTTCCCCTTGTAGTTTCCCATTTGCAAGTGTTAAATCATTTAAAGCTGTTTGTAAATTATTCGATAAGGAATTCATGTCTCGCGCAAGCCCACCAAATTCATCCTTGGAACGGATTTCTATTTGCTCAGAAAAGTCGAGTTTAGCTAAGCGCGTTGCAGAACGGCTTAACATTCTTATCGGTCTTGAAACAATCCTAGAGTAAATCATAGACAGGATAATAACCAGAGCAATAACAATAGGAGCTATTAAGATAAAGTATTGTTTAAGTACCTCGACTGCATCTCCAACAGGCTGTAAAGAAGCCATAACCATTAAATACCTGTCCTGATCCTCTAGTGCGGATGTTAAGACAATGTAATTTACTCCACTCCATTTGTCCTGCCATTGTCTTTGTACGACAGATCCATCTTTCAAAAGTGATAATTCTCGAGAATTAGGTATCCAATCATTTAAGACTTCATCAATGAGAGTGTCTTGATAGAGAGGGTTGTATGACCTTTGTTCTGGTAGTAAAAAATCAGTTACCTTTCCCTGCACTCTTGACAGTCCCATTTGGACGTCCCTAAATTTAGGAGGGTTAATCTCAACTGGCTGTAAAATTGTATTTTTTTCATCTATGAAAATTCCATCTATAACTAATGTATTGCCAATCTCGAGTTCTTGTGGAAGTGATTCCACCTCCATCCCCTCATTGGGAATTCGAATAGAGATCAAGGTTTGGTCAACGTTTAGCTCGATATAATATGGTTCTATTGGGATGTGGTTAAAATATTCATTTAGTATAGAAATTGTTGCATCTTTTTGATTCATTAAGGAAGCAATTTGCTCGTTTATTTGTTGTTCATTTAGTTCCTCTTTATTGATTTGATCTTTTAAATAAATCATATTCTCTTCTAATGTTTGTACCTTTGACGAATGGTAGAACTTTTCGAAAAAGAACACTTCAGCTAGCATGACAAAAGAAAAAACAATTAAAATAAGAGTAGTCGTTACAATAAACAGTTTAAAAACCACACTATTTCTTCTCATGATTCCACTTCAAATTTATAGCCAGATCGTATAACGGTATAAATATATTTCCCTTCTACTCCAAGCTTCGCTCTTAACTTTTTTATATGTGTATCTACGGTGCGTAAATCTCCCATATAGTCATACCCCCATACAGCGTTTAAAATATATTCTCGGTGTAATACCTTGCCATAATGCTTGATAAGAAAGATGAACAAATCATACTCTTTTGGTGAGAGAAGTATCTTTTCGTGAGCAATCGAAACGGTATGTGCCGATCGATTAATACGTATATTCCCGTAAATCTCCGTCTCTCCATCCTGTACGACAATACCTTCCCTTCTTTTTATCAATGCATTGGCACGGGCTACCAATACCCTTGGACTTAGAGGCTTAGTAACATACTCATCTGCACCTAGCTCAAATCCCAAGATTTGATCATCGTCTTCTGATTTTGCGGTAATAATTATGATAGGTACCTCCGATTTTTCACGAATGTACTTGCATACAGACCATCCATCCATTTTAGGCAACATGATATCTAAAATAACTAAGTCAAAGTTTGTTTGATTGAAACATTCAATCCCTGTTTTTCCGTCATCTGCTTCATAAATTTCCCAATTATCCCTTTTGAAATAGTCTGTTATAAATTCCCTCATCAACATGTCATCCTCAATCAACAATACCTTTAGTTTCATAGTTTAAGACTCCCATTTATCCCTCAATCTTAGTCATCACCCCTAAGGCTCACTATAAAGGCCTTATGTGTACTTTGTGTGTATTTTATATTATTTTTGAAAAGAATTATATAATTGCAGTTAAAATCTTCCTATTTTCCTATATTTGTAGTTCCTTAGCACAAGGTCTGTTTTCCATAATAATAACTGTCTAACTCCCTCAAAGATGCTGACATATACTAATAAAGGGTCGAATCAACTGTTATTGGAATGATTAAAAATGTGGACTGAATCACAAATAAGTGCTTGGACTGAAGCAATAGGAACTGTAATATCTGCTGTAGGCAGTACCCCTTCCCAGGTTTTATCTGATGCGATGCTAAACGATTTAAATATCATTGGTTTGGCATTACAGGCTGTGGGAAGTGGTCTCATACCGCAAAATCAGGATTACTTATTCATTGTGGGTAGCCAACTGGAGGCGTTTGGAAACTTGGTTTCCTTACAAGCAGAGTTCATTGAAAATGAAAATGTTAGCTCGGTATTAGGTTCACAAGGTGATTTGATCGAGGCCGTAGGAGGAGCATTAACGATTGATTTCACAGGAAACCAGTCCATACAAAATGCTCTAAATAATTTAGGTGATGTTATTCAAGTCGTTGGAGCTGCCTATCAAGCTTTGTCGGTTAGATATC
>NZ_JBAEAP010000581.1:0-5685 GCF_056205495.1 Psychrobacillus sp.
AATCCCGTTAATGACACCACCTGGTAACAATACCAAACCTGCTGTAAATGTTGCTAAGGCTAAGCCTGTTTGTAGGTAAAGCGGCAGCAAGATCATGGTAGAAAGAATACACATAAATGCGATAAATACCGCGATTAGTCCCAATACAAACATAGGGTATTTTAATACTTCTAAGTTGATCATTGGTTTTTCCATGTTCAGCTGGCGCCAAGTGAATAGAGCAAGACCAATTATACCTGCAGCTAACGCTACAATTACAATAGTACTCCCCCAGCCATTTTCTCCAGCAACGCTGAAGCCATAGACAATTCCTCCGAATCCAACACTGGAGAAGAGAACAGATAGTACATCAATCTTCGGATGAGTTAGTTCATTAACATTTTGCATATAAAAATAGCCGAAAACTAAAGCAAATACAAGGAATGGAAGTGTAGTCCAGAAAATCCAGTGCCAAGTTAAGTATTCTAATATGATTCCAGATACGGTAGGAGAGATTGCCGGTGCAAACATAATGACAAGTCCCATGATACCCATCGCAGATCCACGTTTTTCAACTGGGAAGATTAGTAGAACCGTATTAAACATCAAAGGCAATAAGATAGCAGTACCAACTGCTTGTACAATACGTGCCATCAATAAAAAAGAAAATGTTGGTGCAAGTCCTGCAATTATTGTCCCTACGATAGAAAATGTTAAGGAGGTTAAGAATAGCTGACGAGTCGTAAACTTTTGGATTAGCAATCCGGAAATCGGGACAAGTATACCTAGGGTCAGCAGGAAGCCAGTTGTCAGCCATTGAATCGTTGTATGTTCAACTCCTAGCTCGACAGTTAGTTGTCCTAATGCCATGTTTAGTGCTGTTTCACTGAAGAGACCTACAAAGCCTGCTATTAAGAATGCAGAAAGTATAGGTAATTTTTTAATTGGTTGTGACATGTAAATCCTACTCTCTATTATAAATTACTGTTTTGGTGGTACTAAATTGGGTATTTGCTTGGCGATAGCTCTTAATGGATCACCAGAAGCGCTTGTGACGCTCAACAATATCCCACCTTCAAATAATGCGTTTAATGTTATGGCAAGATTAGTTGCCCATTCTTCCGACATACCATAATCCATAAACTTCTCTTTTACTAATTTTTGCCAGCTTTTAAAAACGTGATCACAGGCTAGACGAATCTCATTATTTTTAAGAGCCATTTCTCCTGCAATATTACCAATAGGAACACCATATAATTCATGCTTTTGCTCAATTTGCGTAGCAATCATATTCAATTGATTTAATAACATTTCAATAGGATCAGCAGATTTATTCAATAGATTTTTTGTATCACTTAGTAACAAATCTCCTGTATATTGGATAGCGGCAAGGAGTAGCTCTTCTTTACCATTTGGAAAGTGATGATAAAGGGCGCCTTTTGTTGTGTTGCTTTCGTTGATAATAGTTGAGATACTTACCGCTTCAAAACCATAACAACTAAATAAGTGGCCTGCAGTCTTGATAAGGTGCTGTTTAGTTTCCATCCCTGGGGGCATCTTATTTACTCCTTTCTAAAACAGAACGGTCGGTTTGTTTTTGGCACAAAGACTAGTATATAGACTATTGGAAGACAATGCAAGACTAGAGAACAGAAGAACTAGATATCATACGCAAGCAAAATAAAAGAACTCTAATGTAGCATCGCTGCACCGGAGTCCCAAAGTTTTATATTATAGAGTACCTCTATCTACTTGCTCCTTTAGGATCTGTAAGTTTCCTAACACGTTTTTGGAGACCTCTAAAGTTTCTTCGATGGCATTAGCTTTTTCATCTGCTAGCTGGTAAATGATTTCATTAAACAGTAGCTCCATTTCATCTAAAATAGCTAAGGTTGCCACATTGTATAATCGTACATTTTCAAACTTAGATGGTTCAAAGATAGCAGTATCCAGATAGGGCTTAAAGTTATCAAGCATCTCCGGTAGGTTTGCATGCATCCGATTAAATCCAACGCGGAAACTTTCCATTAAGACTTCCATTTCTACGAGAGGCTCTAGAGCACTAGCAACAGCGCTTTTAACTCTTTGCTCATAATCTGTAAATAGGCTCATTAACAAGCTGATTGGATTTCCATATAAGGCGATATTTTGAGCAGCCTTTACAGCGAGAATAATGGCAGTCAATGCAGCTTCTATTAAAAGTACAATACGTTCCAGTCCAGAAAGTATAGGTCTTAATATCGTTGTTCCTACAGTCACAATTGTATTATGAGCTAATTGTACTTGGGCTTCCTTCATTTTCATTCCGATTACCAAATAAGAAGATTCCTGAATTGTTTTAATTTCTGTTTTTTGAACAGCATCTACACGTTCTCCTGGTGTGGCCCCCGATTGGATAGCATCTGCTAAGCTCACATCTCGGTTAATAAAGGAATTGGCAATATCGTTAATCTGAGTTTCGTACTCAGTTAATTGATTATATACTTCTTCTTTATTTATCTTTAAGATATTATAATGTGCACCGAGTTCCCCTACAACTGCATCAATAAAATTGTCTGTGCCTCCTCTAAATAGTTCAGGGATTTCGTTATAAAGGATATTGTTGGCACTAGCGACTAGGTGATCTACATCTTGCTTAAGCTGGTTTAAGTAGTCCCTGGCTGGAGCAAAGAGCGTTTCTACACTTATGTTAGTGGAGGTAATAAACTCAATAAGTTCTGCAGGCTTTGAGTTTAGAATGCTGTTTAATATAAGACAGCGATCCTCAGCCTTATTAAGAAGGTCGATTAAGTCATCGATTGCTGCTTTGATAATGGCCCCTGTCTCCGCTATTCCCTTAAATAGTGGGTCTACAGCTATTTCCTCCAACTTTTGTTGGAATGTCTCTTGAAGTGTGGTGACACGCTGACTGAATTTTGCATTCTCATCTTCCACAATACTGACTGAGTTACTTAGATACTCTTGGACATTGGTAATTCGACCTTTTACTTGGTCTCTAATTCCATTGGAGAGTAAAATCATATTTTCTTGATTAATTTCAATTTTTTCACTATAGCCTGCATAAATAGGGTTTCCTGTCCAAATACTTTTTACAATATGATCGTCTGCCCCAATATGGATAAATCCATGTCCAGGCTGTCCCTTTATACCAACTTCAATCACAAAGTTCCCATCTTTATCTGGATCTACATAACCTGTATGATTCGGGCCAATCATGGAAAGCAGGGGCACCCCATTATTAATGTTATATTTTTTCCCTGGTATTCTATTACCGAGTCCAAGTGATTCCTCGGTACTCGTAAGGAAGTCAAAGCGGCTATAGTAATTGGTTATATTATCGTACATCATTGTAGGATCTACTAAACCAGCAGGGAGGATGGCTGGATTCAAAGTGACAGCCCTCACCTGAGGATTTTCAATAGCGACAGCATTAGTTAGTCCTCCACCTAGGGAGTTACCTGTTACGGAATCTACTTTCCCAAGGTTAGTATTAACCCAGTCAAAGTATTCTTTTGCATCACCTACTTGTGCGGGGGGAGTGTCAGCGAGTAGCTTTGCATTGGTATCGATCCAATCCTTATTGTCCTCACTCCCAATATAAACTACCGTCAATTCCTTCGTTTCATGGTTTTGGACTGTAACAGCATCCAGGCCAGAGGACATCCCATATTGGGTATCTACTACTTTAAATTTTTTATCGTTAACAGTTACAATTTTACCGATTGTATAATGTTGGTATGCATGAAAACCAGCTAATTCTACTAAATCTTGGTCAGTTGTCTGGACGTTAGAAACAGGATTAATAGTAGTCACCTAGATTTCCACTCCTATTCTTTTCTAATTTCATTCAAGGCAGTTTTGTTTATCGAGCTTTTTTTGGAGCCGTCCGCATATTCTGCGTTTATCAAGTTATCATGTAAAATCACAGAATAAGAGCCTCGAGGTAGACCTTCCATTTGCTCGATATCTGAAACTATTGTGTCATAAAGTACTTCATCTGGAGCGGTATCGGATTCTTTCATATATAAAGTAATCGTAATAAGCATTAGATCTGAATCTAAATCTAAATCATACTTTTTCATGGAGCTTTTTAACTCTTCTTTGCTAATGGTAGGATTTTCTATATACTTGTTGTAAAGCTCGGTAAAGTATTCACCAGCAGCGCTTGTATAATAATATGGAGTTGCAAATCCATTAGCTCCTACCTTTTCAACTGCCTCCATACGGGTACCTACAATAGGGTTTTCTTCAGTGAGTTTCTCTAAGTAGTTATCAAGTGTAGAAAATTCCTGATCATGGATCATCGCATAAAGCCCGGTAGTAATGGCATCTTCAATCTGTCCCTCTTGAGACCATACTTTATCTGTTTCTACTTTTTCTTTTTCAATATCAATAGGTACAATGGCAAATGTGTAAAAATGAGGTTCTCCTAAAGATTCAACGAATACAGAGGCACCGTCCACAGCTCCCACAATGTTATGGATTTTCACTTCTGTTTTATAGTTGTTTAAAAAGAAATCCGTTACCGCTTGTTCTATTTCCTCTCGATTCGCTTCAGCTATTTTATCTGTTTCCGTGCCGTCCTGTAGGGTATATTCCTCACCCGTGTAATCTTGAACACTAACAAAGCTTGAAGAATCTAAAGCCACATTTCCTTTACCGATTATTTCAGGTTCCTTTTTGCTTTCTACTTCCATATTGCAGCCTCCTAATAAAAGTGTAGTGCTAACAATTGCTACGGCCATTTTGTTATTCTTCATATTAATCCTCCCGCTTTAAAGCTCAAACTGTCGGTTTTTATTAATTGTAATCAAACCTTAGTAGATATGAAAATAATAGCTTCATATTTTATTTGAATTTTGAAAAAATAGTTGGAAGGTTCTATGAATAATATATCAAATGAGGACTTTGGATTTAATTGAACGTCAATCTTCCTTTATATATATTAGTTTCATGAATGGGATAGTAATGGTTGGTTCTATTTTAATGGATAAAAAAAATTCATCCTTAAGATGTACTAGCATTTCATTCTTGAGACCTACTAGAAAATTTTACTAAATTGTTATACTTTACTAGGGTCGAAGAAAATAGGGCCGATAAAGGGGATTAGGCGTATGAAAAAGACAAAGAAATTAATAATATGTACCTTAGCATCATTTATAGTAATTATAGTGGGCGCACTTTTGGCTCCTACATGGACAGCATCTATTCAAGAAAAAAACAGCATTAATGTTTTGTAGCAAGTGGAGGTAAATGGAAGTGACCATGAAATAATGATTCGTGGCAATGATATTGGTAATCCTATTCTCCTTTTTGTTCATGGAGGACCAGGAAGCTCAGAAATACCGTATGCGTCTCGATACCAAGATTTATTAGAAAAAGATTTTACAATTGTTCAATATGACCAAAGAGCAAGCGGAAAATCATATCATTTCACGGAGGATTATTCTAATCTTTCAACAGATTTATTGGTAGAGGATCTGTTAGCTATGTCCGATTATATTTCAAAGCGTCTTCATAGAGAAAAAAATTATTTTAATTGGTCATTCTGCAGGTACTTACATTGCTTTACAGGCTGCACTTCAATCTCCTGAAAAATATGATGCATATATTGGTATAGGACAAATGAGTGACACAATAGATAGTGAGCTAGAAAGCTTAGCCTACTGTATTGATCAAGCTAAAGAGAAAGGAAATATGGAGGAT
>NZ_JBAEAP010000582.1:0-1956 GCF_056205495.1 Psychrobacillus sp.
ACGGGTGCAAGTAATGTAGAAACACTTGTCATGGTAATAGATAAGGGGACATTTCCTTTTGCTAAGAAGACCATAACGTTAGATGAGGTGCCTCCAGGAACACTTCCGAGTAATACCAATCCTGCTGCAAGTTGTGGCGGAAGATTTAATAGATATGCTATTACGAAAGCAATTGTTGGCATAATCGAAAATTGAGCAACCACCCCTATTAATACAGGAATAGGATTTGTAAAAACGAGTTTAAAATCAGAAGCTTTAAGCGTAAGCCCCATTCCAAACATGACAATACCGAGTAAAATCGTTATGTATGCAGAAAACATGGTGAACATACTTGGCACCATAAATGCTAGTACGGAAAACAAGATTACGATAAAGGCGAAATACTTACCTGCGAAGTTACTGATTGATTGAAGCGTTTTCATTTCTTTCCTCCTTATTCACCTGTTGGTGTCATAATATAATATTGATTATATTATATTTTAATATATAAACAACTAGTTTTTATAATTTTTTGATTATTTTAATTATTAATTTTATCCCACCAATTCCTATGAAGAACATATTTTATTTTCACTTAATGCTTTTCTATGATGTTGTAATATCCTGATCTATCCCACTGATCCCAATGAAGTCGTTAATGAATCACATTTAAAATTATTTGATAATTTTAAATTATTTGTTAAAAACTTTACCAGACTATTATTTAAATGATAATATAATCTTATTAATTTAGTAGAAATAGGGGTGGGGAATTTAATTATGATACATAAAATTGCTTGTATTCCAGGAGACGGTATAGGGCCTGAGGTGATGGCAGAGGCACGAAGAGTGCTTCAGCTTGTGGAAGATATACACGGAGGTGTCACTTTTGAGGTTAATCCTTATGAATGGAATTGTGACTACTATTTAAAGCACGGTAAAATGATGCCGACTGATGGCCTGTCTATATTAAAAGACTATGAGGCAATTTTATTTGGGGCAGTAGGAGATCCAAAAGTGCCTGACCATATCTCAGTATGGGAGTTAATCTTACCGATTAGGCGAGAGTTTCAACAATATATTAACCTAAGACCAATCAAGCTATTGAAAGGAATTCAAAGCCCCTTAGTCGGCAAGGGTGTTGAGGACATAGACTTTGTTGTTGTCCGAGAAAATACAGAGGGTGAGTATTCAAACAGTGGAGGTCGCTTGCATGCGGGCACTCCTTATGAAGTTGTTGTTCAAAATAGTGTGTTTACGCGCATGGGTAGTGAGCGAGTGATTAAATATGCGTATGAGCTTGCGCAAAAAAGGGGTTCAAAGCATTTATCGGTTGCAACTAAATCTAATGCTATTAACTTTTCGATGCCTTTTTGGGATGAAATAGCAAAGGAAATTGGAGCAGGTTACCCAGAGATAGAACCAAAATTCTATCATATCGATGCACTGGTTGCTTTCTTCGTATCTAAGCCGGAAATATTTGATGTAGTTGTAGGTAGTAATTTATTTGGAGATATATTAACGGATCTAGGAGCAGCAATTTCAGGTGGTCTAGGTATTACTCCATCAGGGAATATCAATCCAGAAAAACAGTATCCGTCTATGTTCGAGGCCATTCATGGCTCTGCTCCAGACATCGCAGGTAAGGGGATAGCCAACCCGATTGCGCAAATATGGAGCACCTCTTTAATGCTTGAGCATTTAGGCTACTCAGATTTGGCTAAAGTAATCGTGGACGGAATTGAGGAAACATTAGTGGAAGGTAAAGTTAGAACCCCTGACTTAGGAGGGAATGCTAAGACTACGGAGTTTACTGAGGAAATTATGAAACACATTAAATCTTACGCATAGGAGAGATGAGAAATGGGTGTAGTTGAAAGCAAAGTAATCGTAGTAACAGGCGCTGGCGGAGGAATGGGCCTTCAAGTAGTTCAAGATTTATTAGAGAAAGGAGCAATTGTAGTTGCTTTAGATATT
>NZ_JBAEAP010000583.1:0-5214 GCF_056205495.1 Psychrobacillus sp.
AAAACAAGTAGCATAAGTTCGTTGCTTAGAAAATACAAATACTTTCGAGATTACTAACCTAACAAATAATACTGTCACTTTAATTGATAACCTAGAAGAAACCGCGGAAGCCATACAACTTTTAATGAATGAAACGTTTGCTATAACCTCTTTTTAAGAGGTTTTTTTTATAGTGTTTCAATATCTAAGTAATACTTAAGATATAATTGTTTTTAAGACCCTTTACTAGCACTGGTTTAAGTAATTTAATGTGTATTTATTTAAATGATTTAATTGGTACAATTAGTTAAAGTAAATAGCTTATTGGAAAGAGGTAGTTTTCATGGTAGAAAGTTTTGTTCATCATTTGTGCATCCAAACCAATACATATGAAGAAACATTAAAGTTTTATACGGAAGGGCTAGGTTTCAAGCTAGTACAAGAATCACCGAATTTTCATGGGCGTAGCTTTAACACTTGGATACAATTAGGAAATTTTTATATTGAACTGCAAACTGGAAAACAAGATGAAATACTTAGTGATGGAAACACCAATTCACAAGGTCTAGCTCATTTTTGTTTATGGGTTGAAGATTTGCATGCAGAAGTCTCTCGTCTAAGGGAAATAGGCACCGAATTTTTTTTAAAGAACTATGATTACATATACCATGTCGAGAATGGTAGCTTATGCAAACTAAAAGCTCCAGAAGGAACTATTATAGAACTTCGAGATAACAAAGGTATTTAAAAATCTACATGTTTCCAAAAGGAAGCTTGATAATAGATATTTCAATAGCAAGTATGTAATAACTTATAAACTAAACTGATTCTAGTTAGGCCGGATTAAAAATATCGAGCTATTTTGGAATTTTACATAAGCCTGAATACAATTATTTTTTATATGCTCGACAAATAGCCATCTACCTTTTTTTAGATAGATGGCTAATTATTATTAAAGTTTCACTATAATGCTTATATTGCAAACCTGAATGTTACCAGATTGCAGCTCAAAACTACCTCATAAAAGATAGCCCAAATTAACGGATTCCTAATAAAGGGTATCTCTCTGGAAAACAAAAACAGTAAGTTAATTAGCGTATAGCCTTACTCCCCTACCATACCGTCCTTATCATTATCATGCATGTATGGGTATAACCAATGATCACTCGTGATTGGCATACTAAAACCTGCTGCTTTAGCTTCTTTAATCGTCACCTGTCCATTACCGTTTGTATCCACACTGGAAATATCTTCGTTAGTGTTTGAACTAGTAGGAGCAGGAGGCTTATTACCCGTTAAACCGAGGGATGCATTTACTTCATCAGGGTTAACGTTGTCAAATGTATCAACGATTTTGTTACCCATTATCGTATAAGTATACTGATAACTGGAAGGTATCTGCGTTTCTGTGTTTGGATAAGTGATAATTGCTTCAAAATTAGTAGCACCACCTGCTTTACGAATGGCATCTTCCATATACGCTTGATCACCATGTCGGTTAAGGGTACTTTCTTGTGGAGTAATATTATATGCATTGGATACCCCTCCGAGAGAATCCGCAATGATATGCCCTTCATCTAAAAATTCACTTTCGACTCCCGGCACCTTTGCCTCATCTGAATAGTATCTACCAGACGATAATACAGGCTCTGTATTGTCATCTTGTAGAGTGATTTCTTCAGCAATGACACGTACTAACTGACCATATTCATTGGTAAACGCCCAATATTCACGTTCCCCATAACCAATGTCTACGACCACGTTAGATTCACGATATCCGGACAAATCACCTCCATCTACTTCGATCAGTTTGTACCCTGAAAACAAGTCATCATTTGTTTGGTCAGTAATTTCTTCAATTACTGGTTCCTCAACAATAGTAGGAATAGCTTCTTCTTTTTCACTATTTATATTTGATTCAGCTGTAGGTACGTCTTCTGGAATTGTTTCTACATCTGAAATGGCTGCGTCTTCTACGTCGGTACAACCAACCATTAAAATGCTTATTAGTAGTAAGATTAAATAATTCTTCTTCATTTTAGTATTCTCCTTCTTGTTCTGTTCATTATTAGAACAAGTTATAATTATATAGTAATACATATAATTGTCACTACATTCTCTAAATAATGTGGCTTACTCTTTTAACGTTTCAGAAGGCAAAGGACTAGAGAATGTAAGAACTCCTTTAATAAACTGGTTATTATTGCTATATACTTCCTTTCAGGAATCTTCTAAAATGAATAGTTGAATGGAGATGACCAGAATAAATGAATAAAAAACTAATTTTCAGCGCAACTATTATTTGTGCGCTACTACTAGGTGCTTGTGGTGCAGACAAAAAAACTGAAGATAAAGAAACGCAAGAAACTCAGGATGTTGCTGCTCCTAAAGGAAATGAAGTTGAAAAGGAAACAGCGGTAAAAGAAGAGAATGTTTATTTTAAAGATAATGAAGTTAAATTAGTCGACTTAAAAATAAATATTACCGATACTAAAGTAATCCAACCAGGTGAAACAGGAAATGAATATGGGGAAAAACCATTATTTGCTATCTGGTATGATACGACAAATTTGAGTGACAAAGATATAGACCCAATGACGGCATGGATGGTTGTCTTTACTGCTGTACAAGATAACAACCCTAATGCTATTAATGAATTAGATGTTGGCATGTCACCAGATGATAGCTTTTTAGATTCACAATCGGAAACAATTAAGCAAGACGGCACGGTAAAAAATGCTGTTGCATATGAGTTAGATGACTTAGAAACTCCTGTTACTTTAATAGCTAACCAAGGAATACTGGGCGATGAGCTTGGAAGACAGGACTTTAATCTAAAATAATATTAAAATAACCACCTTCCATTACTGGTTGGTGGTTTTTTCAACTCTAATTACGATAAAAGAGCATAAGTTAGTAGAAATGAAAATGTAAATTAATAAACTCAACTATTATTCAGTTTCCCCAAGATTGCTTGTTGCATGCTATCACGTTATTTATTCTCATAACGTACGAAGCCGCAGCTCATAAAAATACTGTACAATTGGGTGTTTTAACTTCATCTTCTCCGACATGTTTAAAATTCGTTTTTTGCCAAGCCGTCTGTCCACCAAAGCAAGAACATTCAATAATATATCATTACTCTCTAGGCTATCCTCTATAGAAGTAGATAAAAACTGATTGGCTACAACTACAAAATTTGATTTGCTCAACGAGGACTGTGCTGACATAAGCTCCTTTGCATATTCCGATAATTTTCTACTCCTAGCAATTACTTGTAGACGATCAGCCGGAACTTTACCGTTACTTTCTTTTTTTACTGCTTCCATTTCCTGCACGCTAACAGGTATTTGGATAGTTGAATCATTTTTAATTTCCTGCTCAGTTAGATACCATTTAATTAAACTTGTTTTATCACTCATATTCAGTACATTCTTTCTATCTACCGTAATATAACAAGTTCCTGATTTGTCAGATAAATAACGGTAGCTACTAGCACTGTATTCAACCCTTCCATGTAATGCAGGGCAGAGATAACTCTCCAAGTTTTTCTTCAATTTACTCCAGCTCATGTGATTCTCCTTCATCTTTAAATTTTTTTATATGTATCGAGGAAGTCATTCTAGTATTTATACTACAATAACACATTTCTACCAATCACAAGATTTATGTGCGATTAGATTCGTAAGGTACGAATAGTAGTATATGGGCACTATTTATAGCAAGGTTTATAAGTAATTTATAAGATAAAAAAGACATAGATTAGCTGAACTAACCTACGTCTCTTATAGTTGACACTCATTAATTACTCTTGGGCTATATTCTTTTAGTTCTCTAATTCCCTACCTATACTATAAAAGCAAAGTATGAGATGAACAACAGACAAAGTACATACATAATTGGATGAACTTCTTTATAACGCTTTTGTGCTACTAAACAGATAGGATATAGAACAAAACCTAATCCAATTCCAATTGCCACACTAGAAGTAAGAGGCATCATAATAATTGTTAAAAACGATGGAATGACAATTTCTAATTTAGACCAGTTTATTTTACTGATCTCCATGGCCATTAGGGCACCTACAATGATTAATGCAGCTGCTGTTACTTCGACTGAAATAACGGCAACCAGTGGTGAAAAGAACAAGGCAATCACAAAACAAGCTGCAATCACAACAGAGGTAAAGCCTGTTTTTCCCCCGACAGCTATACCAGCTGAAGATTCAACACTTGTAGCAGGCGTCGATGTACCTAAAATGGCACCAATTGCTCCAGCCGCAGAATCGGCAAGTAAACCTCTTCCGATATTTGGAATTGTATTCCCCTTCATCATTCCTGCTTGACTAGTAAGTGCAATTAATGCCCCCGCTGTATCAAAAAAGGCAACGATTAAAAACGTGAAAATTACAGTCAGTATCTCTGGTGTAAAAATCTCATCTAAATGATAAAACACAACACCAAATGTTGGCTCAATACTTGGTATACTTCCAACGATCGATGACGGAACTTTAATTAATCCAAAAATCATACCAATAATCGTTGTAATGACCATTCCGTAGAAAATGCCGCCTTTTATTCCACGAACTAACATAACGATTGTAATAATTAGGCCAATGATGGCTAGTACGGTCATAGGTGAAGTTAAATCACCGATGGAAACAAATGTATCAGGATTTCCAGTAATAATTCCTCCATTTTTTAATCCAATAAATGTGATGAAGAATCCAATTCCAGACGCGATTGCATATTTTAAATCCAAAGGAATGATATTAATAATTTTTTCTCGGATTTTCATTAAACTTAATAGCATAAAAATGATTCCTGCAACAAAGACACCTGTCAAAGCGACTTGCCATTCTACTCCCATTCCAATACAGACAGAAAAAGTAAAAAATGAATTCAAACCCATACTCGGTGCAATTGCGATTGGATAGTTAGCAAGTAGACCAATAAGTAGTGATCCAATGATTGCAGTAAGAGCGGTTGCTGTAAATACAGCTCCACTATCCATACCAGACTGGCTTAGAATAATTGGATTCACGACTAATATGTAAGCGATCGATAGGAAGGTCGTTATCCCTGCGAGTGATTCCTGCTTATAGGAAGTGTTCCGTTCTGTGAATTTAAAAAAGTTTCTCATGTTGTAATCTCCTATTTCCTATAATTAAAGAGTGAAAGGGAATGACTCAGAAGTTAGTTTTCCAACCAATTCATTTTATTATCCATTTGATAT
>NZ_JBAEAP010000584.1:0-1929 GCF_056205495.1 Psychrobacillus sp.
GTTATCGGTAGAGATCAGGAAATTCGAAATGTCATTCGTATTTTATCAAGAAAAACTAAAAATAATCCTGTCCTGATCGGAGAGCCAGGGGTTGGTAAAACCGCTATTGTAGAAGGATTGGCACAAAGAATTGTAAAAAAAGATGTACCAGAGGGCTTGAAGGATAAAGAGATATTCGAATTAGATATGAGCTCGCTAATCGCAGGAGCAAAGTATCGTGGAGAATTTGAGGAGAGACTTCAAGCAGTACTCAAGCAGATAAAAGAGAGTGAAGGAAAAATCATTTTATTTATTGATGAGATCCACACAATAGTTGGTGCCGGGAAGTCAGATGGTGCCATGGATGCGGGGAATATGTTAAAACCAATGCTTGCACGAGGAGAATTGCACTGTATTGGAGCCACTACTCTTGATGAATATCGTATGTATATTGAAAAGGATCCTGCGTTAGAGCGCCGTTTTCAGCAAGTATTAGTAAGAGAACCCTCTGTAGAGGATACGGTATCCATCCTTCGCGGTTTAAAGGAACGCTTTGAATTACATCATGGTGTACGTATACACGATCGAGCAATTGTAGCAGCATCTCAGCTTTCCAACCGCTACATTACAGAACGTTTTCTTCCTGACAAGGCAATAGATTTAATAGATGAAGCATGTGCCATGATTCGTACGGAAATAGATTCAATGCCTCAAGAGCTGGACGAGGTAACAAGAAGAATGATGCAGCTCCAAATTGAGGAGCAAGCGCTAATGAAAGAAAAGGATTCAGCTAGTAAAAAGAGATTAGAACAATTGCGTCAGGAGTTAGAGGAGTTAGACAAGTCCTCAGCAGAAATGCGTAAAAAATGGGAATCAGAAAAAGAATCCATTCAAGTAGTTCAAAAAAAGAGAGAGCTACTAGACCGCTATCGTAGAGAGCTAGAGGAAGCCGAAAATAAATACGATTTAAATAAAGCTGCAGAGCTACGACATGGTAAAATACCACCTTTAGAAAAGGAGCTTCAATCATACGAAGATGAGATAAACAATGATTATGATTCACGTTTACTTCGAGAAGAAGTCACTGCAGATGAAATTGCTCATATTATTTCAAGATGGACTGGCATCCCAGTAACTAAGCTTGTAGAAGGGGAAAGAGAAAAACTTCTCCGTCTCAAAGAAACGTTAGGAGAGCGTGTAGTTGGTCAAGATCAGGCAGTACAATTAGTGACAGAGGCTGTTTGGCGTGCACGTGCAGGTATAAAAGACCCGAATAAACCAATTGGCTCGTTTCTATTCTTAGGGCCGACTGGTGTAGGGAAAACAGAACTGGCTAAATCGTTAGCTGCTAACCTGTTTGACTCAGAGGAACACTTCATTCGTATAGACATGTCGGAATATATGGAAAAGCATAGCGTATCCCGATTAGTCGGAGCACCTCCTGGATATATAGGCTATGAGGAGGGCGGCCAGCTAACAGAGGCTGTGCGAAGAAACCCATATTCGGTAGTACTATTAGATGAAATAGAAAAGGCTCATCCAGATGTTGCTAATATTTTGTTACAGCTGATGGATGATGGAAGGATTACAGATAGTCAGGGGAGAATCGTTAACTTTACAAATACGATTGTCATTTTGACTTCCAATATAGGCTCTCAATATTTATCCAATACAACAGGGGAAGTTTCAGATACGGACGAGGAACTGGTAATGACCGCTCTTCGTGCACACTTCAAGCCTGAGTTATTAAACCGTATGGATGACATTATTATGTTCCATTCCTTAACGACTCATCACTTTGAAATGATTGCGAAAAAGTATGTAAAACAACTGCAAAATCGTCTGCTAGAGCAGGAAGTTACATTAAAGGTCGAGGAAGATGTCTACACGTGGATCGTGGAAGAGGGAACAGATGCAGCTTACGGTGCTAGACCTCTCAGAAGATTTATC
>NZ_JBAEAP010000585.1:0-1578 GCF_056205495.1 Psychrobacillus sp.
CATCCCGTAGGAGTCGCCGTCTGGCGCTCCAATCAATAAATGGGAACAGCTTTAGCATCGATAAAGCGCTAATAAATTTATTCGCATAAATATAGCTTTTATGTTTTAGAAAATTTGATAATGAGGGCAACACTTCTATCATGGGGCTTGACAGCGATTTTTAAGGGATAATTATTGGAAAGACTATTGTCTCTATCCGCTTGAACAACTGCTATGATGTAACAAAAACATTACATTGTCGTAACGGATTAGGAAGATTCCTAACTAATATGTTAATTATCTTTTATTTTTTTAGCTTTGTTAAAGTTATTGGTTGATTTTGACTAACGATTCTTTTTTATAGTGACTGTAAACATTATAAAAAGGATATTCAAATGTCTATTAAGATTAAATAGATTATGAAATTCGGATTGGATACAGTTTTTCGACTTTATTTATGTGAGTAAATTAATAAGCACTTATCTATGCATGAAGCTGTTCCCATTTATTGATTGGAGCGCCAGACGGCGACTCCTACGGGATGAGTGAGACAGATAAGACATCACAACCACGCGCGTAAGCGATGGGTGATGGCTTATCGCTCACCCCGTGGAAAGCGTCCGGCTGGTGCGGAAATCAATTCTACTCTCTGTTTTAAAGATTTCTTTGCATTATAATTCACCCCTACGCTTTAACATAGCCATATTTTTTATTAGTTTTGATTATTTTAAGTAAATCTTCTATAATTTAATTTATTAGAGGTGAAATATGAAAAAGAAGCTTATATTTTTTTTTAGTGCTCAAATTATAATAGTTTTAGTGATGCTATTAACGTCTAAACATATCGATTTGGAAGCATATATTAACGTTTCCTTCTATATAGGAGGGCTTGTAACATTTATAGGGTTAGTTACATATGTTGTATCAGGAGGATTCTTTGACTTATATGTATCAAGCTCTAGAAAATTCTTCACGCGGAAGCATTTGAGAGAAGAAATAGAGAATATGCGACTTCCTTCCGAAGTTTTTTCTTTCTCCCCTAAACCACTATTTGCTTTAGGGTTATCGATTTTAGCTTGTACATGTATAGCGTTACTTTTTTATTATGGATAATTTTGTCCCTTGATTTTTGAGTTTCTTCTATATATAATAATCAAAACTAAATAAAGAGCTTTGATGAAGAAAGTACATTTATAGAGTGTGTTTAGAGAGTCTGCGGATGCTGCAAGCAGATCATACGATAAATGGAATGGGCTTCTGAGCAGTATAAGTGAAAGGTCAAGTAGCTTATACCGTTTCCTTCGCGTTATGAAGAAGAGTGGCTATTTATTTTAGCAAGCTGGGTGGTACCACGGATATTACATCATTCGTCCCTTTTTTAGGGATGCATGATGTTTTTTTATATTCTAAGGAGGAAAATTTTATGAAAACACTTTTTTCGGGCGTCCAGCCTACTGGTACAATTACTTTGGGAAATTACATCGGTGCTTTTAGACAGTTTATAGACTTACAAAATGATAACGATTGTATTTTTTGCATCGTGGATCAGCATGCTATTACTGTAGCTCAAGACCCCCAAGAACTTCAAAATCATATTCG
>NZ_JBAEAP010000586.1:0-2278 GCF_056205495.1 Psychrobacillus sp.
AGCGGATATTCATAGCTATTTCTCTCAAGTGCAAGATGATCCATCAATCCAAATCGTTACAGATGCACAAACAGAATATGTAAAAGCTAAGCTAAAAGGAACTGCAAATGAGAACATTCCAGTTCTATCTGCAGGTGCTCCATTTAAAGCAGGAACAAGAAGCGACTCAGAATATTACACATATATCCCTACAGGTCAGTTAGCGATTAAAAACGTTGCAGATCTATACTTGTACGACAACACACTTTCTTATGTGAAAGTAACTGGGGCAGACGTGAAAGACTGGTTAGAGATGTCTGCTGGGCAATTCAATCAAATTGATGCAAACAAAACAGGTGAACAACAGTTAATCAATACAGATTTCCGTTCATATAACTATGATGTAATCGATGGAGTAACATATGAAATTGATGTTACAAAACCAGCGAAATATGATCCAGATGGTAATATAGTGAATAAAGATGCTTCACGTATTGTTAACCTACAATTTGATGGCAAGCCTATCGATTTAAAGCAACAATTCATTGTAGCAACAAATAATTACCGTGCAAACGGAACATTCCCAGGTGTGCGTAATGCAACCGAAACAGAAGTATATCCTGATGAAAACCGTCAAGCAATCATTGACTACATTCTAGAGAAGAAAACAATCGATCCTTCTGCAGATGGAAACTGGAAATTTGCACCTCTTCCAGCAACTGCAAAAATCGTATTCGAATCTTCGAAAAATGCAGCAAAAGTAATTCCAGCTGATGGCAACATTCAATTCATGGGTGAAGGCACAGACGGATTTGGTAAGTATTCTATTAAATAAGGTGAAATAAAAACCTTTAAAAATCCTTTCTAGCATTATTCGCTAGAAAGGATTTTTTTGTTTGGCATGTTACGACTTGTGTTACAGGCGTTGAGTTACCTATATCTTTTGTTACAGGTGCCAGGCACCTGTAACACAAGAGAAGCACCTGTAACACAAGAAGCACCTGTAACATAAGAGAGAAACCCGTAACACAAGAAGTAATACCACTGTGGCAGTTATTAATATTAATGAAAAAAGCAGTCGAGGCTCTCAAGTGAGCTTCGATTGCTTTTTGGTTGTTAAAAAGCGTTTGGAGTTTCTGAATCTGTCCTACCGCCAAATGTAGAGTAGGTGGTTGCAGAGACGAAAGATAAATCTTTGTCTTCCATTTTATATCCCTTAGCAAGTAGTAGATTAGTAATTTCCTCTTTAAGTGTATCTCTCTTGTCTATGAGCTTGTTGTAAGGAATGATGAATTGTTGATTGACGTATCGAATAAGATTTTTGTACAGAATTTGGCTGATTATATAAGGGACGCTTAGGAAATAGATTGGGGCAAAGATTAAAAAAGCAATTAAATAATCGTGTGAGATAGTGGAAACATAATATGCTACGGCACAGTATGTTACATAAGCGCAAAAAACTAGAAGCCATACGGTAGCTTTTAACTGTTTATGTCTTTCTTGCAAGTCAAATCTTGTGATGATGCCTGGACTTAAATTCTTTACTATTCTCTCGCGCTTAAAATCGTTTAGTGAGTTTACTGCTTCTAAAAGTTCTTTACTTGTCATATCACTTACGTTCATTAATGCTCTTTTTAGTATAAAAATATCTTTCTTTAAATTTTCTTTTTGAGTAAGGAAACGTTGATATCCTAGCATAAACACTAATTTAGTTTCATCATTGTACATAAAAGAAACGACGAAAGTTGAAATTAAAGTTGCTATCAAAATAGTATCTGTCATTGGTAATCCTAAAAGTAAGGATATTAAGTAGGCTGCTGCTATGGAAGTAGAAGTGTTGATCATCACAATGGTGAAGCCATATTCTGCTTTTTTGCTTAAACTCACATAAATACAAGAAACGGCTACTGGATATGTCAGATATAAAAGAAGGTATAAGGGCGTATTTGCTATAAATAGATACATTACAGAAATTGAGCTTGCTGCTAATAAGCTTTGATTAATAGAATTCTTAGTTGCTTTTTCTGAAATTAAAAACGAAGTGGTGATCAGTAAAACTAAAAAAGTACCTCCGACCACTGACAAACCTATCAATGATAGAGAAAATATAAATTTTACAACGTAAGTAAGTTGAAGAGCTATTCCTGTAAACACAATTACTTGTCCGACCATATAGCTTGAGAATATACGGAGGATTGTTATAATAACCGTCATTAATGTAAATAATAAAAGTATGTTGAATGTCGGTAAAGCTATATGTATTACTTTGCTAAATATGTAAGCTGTAAAAAGGGTGATA
>NZ_JBAEAP010000587.1:0-3398 GCF_056205495.1 Psychrobacillus sp.
AGATTCCAAGTACGATATCCTCTAATCGTGCTACTGGGAATGAGTCAACCTGCTCTTTAACCATTTCCTCTAGCTTCATTTTACGCAATACTTCCTCTAATTTAGACTCCGCTTCAACAAAAGCAAAATTAGTTATTTTTGGTACCATTTGGGTCTCGACCCATTCAGAGGCACCAGGGAAGTAATGGTTTAAACTATAATTTAATCTATCTTCAATTGCAAGCTGCTCTCTTAAATATGCCTTGACGTTGACTACTAGTGGATCAAAATCAAAGCCTTCCATCATCTCAGCCAATGGTCGATCCTTCAGCTTCTCCCACTCGTTTTGGACAATGTTTTCAAGCATCACTTTTGTTCCAGGTGCCCGTAGAAATTTTAAAATTTCAGGCTGTACCTTGCCCACAAGTGAGTTGGAATCTCCCATAAACATTTGTATCATATTACCAAGTGTTCCTTTAGTAGAAAGGAAATCATCAATCAGCTTCTTAACTGTACTTTTACCTTCTTCTGATTGGAAAAATTCTTCACCCTTATGAAGAATATAAGAAACAATATCTCCAACCTTGCTATTGGCCTTTTCTTGCCAATCTAGTGGAGCAATTTGACGAATTGTTTCATTCTCTAACTTTGCTAAAATACGATTGAACTGTATATCAACCTGTTCATCTATTTTTGCATTCACAAGAGATGGCACAGATTCAATTCCTGCAAGCTTCAACCAATCATGTACAGTTTTATCTGATTGTAATATATTTTTATTTAGCTGCTTTACAACAAAGTCATTAGCCTTACTCTTCATCGAGTCATTAAAGTACTTCTTTTTGAAAATATCCGGGGTCAATAAATGCTTGATAACAGTTATTCCTAATTGTTTGGCAAGCTCATCCCGACGCTTAGGTATTAAACCTGGAGTAAACGGCACTCTCCATGATCCTATATACTTTGCTTCATGAGGTCTAAATAGCATTTTAATGGCGAGGTGATTTGTAACCGCTCCAATTGCTGCTCCGACGACTGCCATGAATATGATTGTCCATAAAAAACCCATCCATCTCACCTTTTTCCTCTAGCTTCTAGATTATTATAGCAGAGGAGTGAGAAACACAAAAACAATTAGAGTGCATTGTACATCATCGAAAATCGAATGGCATGCTCTGTTTCATCATGCATAGCACAAAAAAGAGGTGCATATGCTTGTTGAATCGGTATTTGGAGCAGCATTTCCTTATATACTTCTGCTGTCTCCAATTCATCCTTGACTGACTGCTTGACACAGGATTTTAAATCTTCACACGGGGGAACTTTTTGTAAGTTTTGAACAAAACTTCCTGTAAGCATATAATAGAGTTGTTGAAACATTTCATAATGGCTTTTTTCGTCCTCATAAACGTGCTCGATGAATTCTTGCCAGTATGGGTCGTCCGTCAGCTTATACATATCCATATAATGATGGTAATCGGCGTACTCATTTTTAATTGCTTGTTCCAGCTTTTCAATAAACAATTAGATGCTCCTTCGCTAGTCATTTATACTAGTATATGCGAGCAAATTCACTCACATGAAAGGTATGATTATATTGCTACAACATTTCAGCTTCAAGTCACTCTATGACAACAAACAGCTTCCCGGCTGGTCAGTTTCTTTCTTTTATAAACAAAAAAGATACTCAGCAGAATACGAGCCTGATGGAACGATTAAGTGGAACGGGGAAACTCCATCAGACGAAGAAACAGTCAAAAAAATGATTCATGAGCTTATGCTCTTCCATGTGTACGACTAAACAAGAAAGGTGAACGCTTAGTTTATGAATAAAAAATATATAATACCAATAGTCACATTAGTGCTAGCAGCTTTATTAGCTGCTTGTGAAGACTCACCGGAAGCTAGTGCTGATCTGGACAGCCAGTCCCAAAATAGTGAAGTATCTCAAGACAAAAATTCAGTCTTGAATGAAAACAAAAGTACATCCAATGACACTCAAGAAAATCCAGTGACTAAGGATTCTACCTTAAAAGAAGAGTATTCTATGAAATTAAACAACACGAAATTAGAGGCAGAAAAATTGAAGGCAACTGATTCTTCGACTTATGCGCTAAAAAAAGTGGAGAACGATAGATGGGTTTTGTGGGATGAATTGTTGAACGAAATATATGGCGCTTTGAAGGAGCAATTGTCTCCAGAAGAAATGGACCTATTAAGAGAAAATCAACGACAATGGTTAAAAGATAGAGATGACCAAGCATTAGAAGCTTCCCTAAAATTTAAAGGTGGGACGCAGGAGCATTTAGAATATGTAGCTGCTCTAGCTAATCTTACTGAAGAAAGATGCTATGAGTTAGTTGATCGTTATATGAAATAATTCAAGAATAAAGAAAAAGAGCTTGAACTGTTTTTGTTCAAGCTCTTTTTTCTATATCCTGCAATCAATTCTGTAGCTGTTCAAAAACAGTCCCAATAAACATTTTAGCGATATCCTTTATTGCTCGTTCGTCGATGTCGAATTTAGGATGATGATGTGGGTAGGTAGCTTTTAGCTCCTCGTTCCCTCCACCAATGATAAAATAAGCTCCCGGAATCTCGCGTTGATAATACGCATAGTCCTCGCTTCCGTTCATCGGTTTCCCCGGGATTATGTTATCAGCCCCTAGAACCTGACTAGCCACTTTCTCTACACGCTTTGTTTCGATAGGGTCGTTAAAGATAGATGGACAGTCCTTCACATATTTTAATTCGTACGTAGCGTCGGCAGCTTCACAAGTGTTTCTTACTACTTGTTCTAGCTTCTGCTCAATTAGTGTGCGTACATCCTCGTCATAGGTTCTCACTGTCCCTTTTATATAGGCAGTGTCAGGTATCACATTAGTGGTGCTTCCGCTTTGAAAAGAACCAACCGTAATTACTGCAGCCTTTAGTGGATCTACTCTTCTGCTAACAATTTGCTGTAGATTTAATACAACCTGGCTTCCCGTCACTAAAGCATCAATCGTTTCATGAGGAGATGCCCCGTGCCCCCCTTTACCATGGATTGTTATATAAAAATCATCCTGGGCAGAGGAAGCATAGCCTTCTATCACACTAAATGTTCCATAGGGCTGAAGAGACATAACATGTGAACCATAGATTACGTCCACACCTTCTAAGCAACCGTCCTTAATCATAAATTCAGCACCACCTGGAGTGGTCTCCTCGGCGAATTGATGTATGAACACTACAGTACCTGGTACCTCGTCCTTGTGCTCACTTAATAGCTTTGCCACACCTAAAAGTGCTGACGTATGTAAATCGTGCCCACATGCATGCATAACTCCTGGAACTTTTGATTTGTATGCTACTTCCTTCTCATCCTGAATAGGTAATGCATCAAAGTCTGCTCGAAGTGCGATGGTTTTCCCTGGTTT
>NZ_JBAEAP010000588.1:0-7005 GCF_056205495.1 Psychrobacillus sp.
CAGATGGAAAAATTTTAATAAAAACGTATCATGATGGTTTAATAGGGGACGACAGGGAAGTAATAGAAAGTGCACAGAGAGGTAGTATTGATTTTGCAAGTTCATCAACACCAAATATGACAAGTTTCACAAATTATTTTACCGCTTGGGATCTTCCTTATATATTCGAAAACAAAGATGAGGTTTATAAAGCTCTGGATGGAAAACCAGGAGATATTATTCGTGAAGAAATGTTAAAGGCAGGTTTTGTTGTTATATTTTTTCCGGATTATGGATTTCGTCAAATAGTAAATAATATTAAACCAGTGGAAAGACCTTCAGACCTCGTAGGAATGAAAATAAGAACAACAAACTCTAAGATTGAACAGGAAGATTTTAATTCATACGGAGCAAATCCAACTCCAATGGCTTGGTCAGAAGTTTTCACTGGTTTACAACAAGGAACTGTTGATGGTGAGGGAAATAGTTATTCATTGTTATGGGATACAAAGCATCAGGAAGTACTGAAGCATGCGGTGGAGGTCAATTATAATTATAGCTCCGATGTACTGGTCATGAATAAAGATATATTTGAGGCACTCTCGGAAGAAAATAAAAAGATAATCATGGAGGCTGGAGATGAGGCTTTGCAATGGCAAAGAGCTCGTGCAAATGAAAGGGAAGCGGAAGCAAGGCAACAATTTATAGATTATGGTATAGAGGTTTATGTACCGACTGAAGAAGAGATGAAAGAGTGGAAAAAGGCGACAGAGCCAGTATGGGATAAATTTGTAAAAGAGGGTTTAGCTGAACCTGAATATGTTGATGTAATTCTAGAAACAATTGGAAAAACAAAGGAAAGTATTTTCAAATGATGAATAATAAAGGTGGTGAGTGTTTATGAAGCAAGAATCTATTTCAGAGATACAAAATATTCCCGCGCCTAATACTAAAGGTATAAAAAATGTAGTTAAATTTCTGGATGAAAGACTTGAAGAGATGTTAATCGTGCTAGGATTTTTAATCTTTATCATATTAATAAATTTTCAAGTAATAAACAGATACTTGTTACCGTTTATTGAAATAGCAAATATTACTACGTGGACGGAAGAAATTTCTAGATATATTTTTATTACTGTTTCTTTTCTTGGTGCAAGTTTAGCTATTAAGAAGAGGGAGTCCATTCAAGTAAATGCACTTGTGAAAAGATTACCGATGAGGATACAAAGGTCTATTAATTTAGCAAATACAATTTTTATGCTTTATTTTAGTTATATTATGATTCGTTACGGTTTCGATTTAATCTCATTCCAATTATCGACAGGACAAACAACGCCCGCATTAGGTATAAAAATGGCGATTCCATACAGCGTTGTCCCAATAGGTTTTTCATTGATAATTTTAAGATTGATACAGAACTTTAGTTTTGATATAAAAAAGCTCCAGATAAAAGATGGAGTTTGGGGAATCTTGATGGCCATAAGCATTATTTTACCAATGGCACTAGCGGGTAAGACAGAAGTAGCTGTTCTTCTATTCGGATACTTTATCTTGTTTATATTAATTGGGATGCCAATTGCTTTCTCATTAGGAATTAGTACTTTAGCGACTGTACTTGCTACAGATGCAATTCCAATAGACTTTCTTCCTCAAACGGCATTTACAAGTATTGATAATTTTCCGATAATGGCAGTTCCATTTTTCATTGCTGCAGGAATTATTATGGGTGGTGGAAACATTATCAAAAGACTCCTAAGGCTATCTGATGAACTATTAGGATTCCTACCTGGAGGTTTAGCACTAGTTTCCATAGTAACATGTATGTTTTTTGCGGCTATTAGTGGGTCAGGTCCGGCGACTGTTGCTGCGATTGGTACCTTATTAATCCCGGCTATGATTAAACAAGGATATAATGCTGGTTTCGCAACAGCTGTTGTAGCGACTGCAGGATCTCTAGGCGTAATTATACCTCCTAGTAACCCTTTAGTAATCTACGGTATAGTAGGGCAACAATCGATATCTAAGCTGTTCATGGCAGGTATTGTGCCTGGTATTCTTACAGGATTAGCATTAATGCTTGTAACTTATTTAATCTCTAAAAAAAATAAGTGGCAAGGGGATAAAACAAATTTCAATCTAAATTCTACATTGAAAGCTGCTTGGGACGCAAAACTAGCTCTTTTAGTTCCAGTAATAATTTTAGGTGGTATATACGGAGGGTTTATGACTCCCACAGAAGCCGCGGCTGTTGCAGCAGCATATGGTTTGATAATAGGCTTCTTTGTTTACAAAGATCTCACCTTAAAGAAAATGTATAAAGATTTAGCAACTGCTGGGATTACTTCTTCTGTAATTATTCTACTCATTGTAATGGCAAGTATCTTTGGACGTCTAATTACTTTAGAAGGCGTTGCTGAAACAGTCGCAAATTTTGTCTTGACGATAAGTGAGGATAAAATAATTATCTTGTTGTTACTTAATATACTGTTACTTCTTGTAGGACTTGTAATGGAGGCACTAGCAGCCATTGTTATTTTAACACCAATACTGTTGCCAATAGCTGTGGAATTAGGTGTAGATCCAGTACATTTTGGCTTAATTATGGTTTTTAATCTTGCAATTGGATTTATAACTCCTCCAGTAGGTGTCAATTTGTTCGTAGCAGCTGGAATTGCCAAGTTGGAAATAGAGGAAGTAGTAAAAGGAATAGTTCCATTACTTTTAACAATGTTAGTTTTACTAGGATTAGTTACTTATATTCCGATGCTTAGCATGTGGTTAGTTGGCTTCCTTGATTAGAAATGGAACATGGATGGTAATAAAGAAATTAGAGGAGGATTATTATGACTTCAACATATTTCCCTAGACAAATAGAAATAGGGAGAGATTGCTTAGGAGAATTAGGAAGAGTTGCTCAAGAAATGGAGGTAAAAGACTTATTTATCATTATAGACTCATTCCTATTACAGCAACTTGGATATGAAAAGAAAATTAAAGAGATTGTAGAAGCAAAAAATATAAAGTTAACCTTCTTCTCTGATTTTCAAGGAGAGCCTACAACAAATCATGTCAATGATGCACTAGTGAAGCTTAATAATAAAAAATCTGATTGTGTTGTAGCAATTGGTGGAGGAAGTGCAATCGATATTGCAAAGGCTGTTGCTTTATTTGGCGCAAATCCATTAATAGAATGGGAAAAAATTCAAGAAGCTTTAAAGCTGGATAGGCTCCCATTAATAGCATTACCAACTACGGCAGGCACAGGATCAGAGGTTACTAAAGTTATGGTTATAACAAATGTGGAAACACAGCAAAAAATGAATCCTGGACATAAGGACCTCATTCCAGATGTCGCAATTTTGGATCCATTGTTGACTGAGAGTTTACCGCCACACTTTACGGCATATACAGGAATGGATGCATTAACTCATGCAATTGAAGCATATATATCTACTAAAGCAACTCCGACAACAGATAACTTTGCTCTTAAAGCTATCCAATTAATTGGTAAAGCGTTACCACGTGCATACGAAAACGGAAAGGATCTTGAGGCGAGAGAAAGTATGTTGTTAGCAAGTTCATATGCTGGTATAGCCTTCTCAAATGCTTCTACGAATCTTGCTCATGCTTTAGGTAGAGCTTTAGGAACGAGATTTAATATTCCTCATGGTTTAAGTGTTTCATTAATGCTTCCTTTCGTTCTTCATTATGGATTGGAGGTCACTACTGATAGGTATGTGGATATTGGAATTGCCTTAGGGCTAGTAAATGATGGAGAAGCTAAAAAAATGGCGGAATCTACTATTGAAAATATAAGTAGAATGAATGATCATTATGGAATTTGGCAAGCTGGAGTTAAGTATATCAATTTGGAAGATTTGGATGAAAATATAAATCTTTTAGTAGAAGATGCACTGAGTGGTAATGGTATTTTAACAAATAAGATTGTACCAACTGAAAAAGATATTGAAGGTATACTACTGATGTTAATAGAGAAGTTAAAAAAGCAAAAATTAATGAGCTGATAACTTCTTATTATAAATTTTAGAATAATTTTGGTTTATCTGGTACGGACGTCATGACAAAGATGATGTGTAATTTTGGAACAAAGTATGAAACTACTTTCACAGAGGAGGAAAAAGAATGACAAACACAAAAGAAGTAATGAAGGAAAAGGTAAATAAAAAAGTGAAGATGACGCCAAGTGAGGCAATAGTAGAAACATTAGTTGCTGAAGGTGTAAAAGATATTTATGGGATACTCGGATCAGCATTTATGGATATGCTCGATTTACTCCCAACGGCAGGTATTAACTTTGTACCTGTAAGGCATGAACAAAGTTCAGCACATATGGCGGATGCGTATACGCGTGTTACTGGTATCGCAGGGGTTGTAATTGGTCAAAATGGACCTGGCATTACTAATATGGTAACTTCTGTCGCTGCCGCAAATCAAGCACATACTCCAATGGTAATTATATCTCCATCTGCTGGTACGCCTACTATTGGTTGGGATGGTTTTCAAGAGTGTGATCAAGTGTCTGTCTTTAAATCGATCACAAAAGAAACTGTTCGTGTTACACATAGAAGCCGAGTCGCGGAATCGCTAAGAACTGCTTTCCGTATTGCTTACGCAGAAAGAGGTCCAGTTTTGTATGATATCCCTCGTGATTACTTTTATGGTGAACTTGAGGAACAAATCTTATCTCCTCATCAGTATCGCGTAGATGCTCGTGGGAGCGGTGATCCAGCTTCTATTGAAAAAGCTGTAGAGCTTCTGAAGAAAGCTAAAAATCCAGTAATACTTTCAGGACGCGGAGTGGTTGATTCAAACGGAATAGATGTTGTTAGTAAAATAGCAGAATATTTAACTGCACCTGTAGCCGTTTCATATATGCATAATGATGCTTTTCCAGCTGACCATCCATTGGCTGTTGGACCAATCGGATATATGGGATCAAAAGCTGCTATGAATTCCATAAAGAAAGCGGACGTGTTACTAGCAATTGGAACTCGATTGTCCGTATTCGGAACTTTACCAGCTTATGATATTGAATACTTTCCAAAAGATGCAGATATAATTCAAATTGATATTAATCCAAGGAATATTGCTAGAACACATCCAGTTGAAGTAGGTATTATAGGAGATGCGAAAAGTGCGAGTGAAGAAATTCTTAAGCAACTAACTGGAGAAGAGAGAGAAGTAGATTCTTCTCGTTTAGTAGAAATAAATAATCTTAAAAAAGACTGGGAGAAAGAACTCACCGACTTAGCTATGGTTGAAGGAAATCGAATTAATCCGAGACGTGCATTATTAGAGGTAAGAAAAGCATTACCGGATAATACAATAATTTCGACTGATATTGGAAATGTATCATCCACAGCAAATGCTTATTTGCACTTTAACCAAAGTAGACGGCATATTGCAGCATTGACTTTTGGAAATTGTGGATTTGCTTATCCTGCAGCAATGGGTGCACAAATTGCAGAGCCAGATTCACCAACATGTGCAATTGTAGGTGATGGGGCTTGGGGGATGAGCTTACATGAAATTAGTACTGCAGTGGAACAAAATCTACCTGTAATTGCTTGTGTATTTAATAATGAATCTTGGGCAGCTGAGAAAAAGAATCAGGTAGATTATTATAATAATCGTTTTGTAGGATCAAATATCGAAGCACCCGATTTTGCGGAAGTAGCTCGCTCGATGGGAGCGCTAGGTTTTACTGTGGAAAAGGCAGAAGATATTGGACCAGCGATTGAGGAAGCATTGAAGGCAAAAAAACCAGCAATCATTGATATTCATGTTGATGGAACTATGCTTGCGCCACCATTTAGAAAAGATGCTTTAGAAATGCCAACCCGTTACTTGGAAAAATACAAGCATTTGGATTATCATAGTTGGAAAGATCAATAAATATATAAATACTTCTCAGAAGTAATCTAAATGAACATTCATAATCTCTATTTAACTACTTTTATTTAATGAAAGTATGGGAGATTATGAATGTTTCTTATTTAAAGGAAGAGTTCAAAAGTAAGGAGTGCGCTTATGGGGAAAATAAAAAATTATATGGATAAACTTGCAGTTGCCTCTAACCGTAATTTCTTTAGTGTTAATTTTCCTGGGATTGTTCTGTGTTTTATTGTGATGATTTTAGGAGTTTATTTAGCTAATCTTATTGGGGTTGTAATTGTAAAATTGGAAATTTTACCGGAGGGGAGTTCAAGTCCTGTATCTGGAATATTCGTAGCTATTATTCTTGGAATTTTCATTCGGAATGTAATTAATATACATCCAATTTTCACTTCTGGAATTGCTTTAGCCGTAAAGTATGCTTTAAGGTTAGGAATTATCTTGCTCGGGCTTAGGTTAAGTTTAATAGAAGCACTCAGACTAGGAGCATGGGGTATCCCGTTAATTATTGCCTGTATATCCTCAGGTATCATAGTAACTTTATATTTTACAAGTAAAATGAAACAGTCCAAACGACTTGGGACGTTAATTGCAGGTGGTACTGGTATTTGTGGTGTAACTGCTATCATGGCAATTTCTCCTGTAATAAAGGCAAAAGACAATGAAATTTCATATGCTATCGCAAACATTACTATTTTTGGTCTAATTAGCATGTTATTCTATCCCTTCCTTGCCAATACTTTTTTCGGTGATGATGCAATCAAAGCTGGTCTTTTTTTAGGCACAGCAATTCATGATACTGCCCAAGTAACAGGGGCTGCACTAATATACAATCAGATGTATGACATTGAAAAAGCAGTGAATGTTGCAATGGTGACAAAACTGACTAGAAATTTATTTATAATAGCCGTAATTCCAATTATCTCCTCTTTATTTTTTAGAAATATGGATGGTAAAGATGCAATAGAAGGCAGTGAAAGGAAAATTCCAAAATGGTATAAACTTGTTCCAATGTTTGTAATAGGATTTTTACTACTTGCATTTATAAGAACAGTTGGTGACATGAATATAGAAAATAATGGATTAGCTCTAGGTTTCTTAGATGCAACA
>NZ_JBAEAP010000589.1:0-2890 GCF_056205495.1 Psychrobacillus sp.
GAGAACTTAAAAAGCTCATTTTGTTTTGCTGGCATCATCATTAAATGATGTCAAAAATTGTTTTGCGTCAATCAAGCCGAAGCTTGTTGATGCTGTATGTCTTAACGTTTTGCATGTTCAGTTTTCAATGTTCATTGTGTCGATTTGTTTCGACAGCTTTATTATCTTATCAAATCTGATTATCATTGTCAACAACTTTTTAAAATTTGTTTTTTCAAATCAGAAGTAAAAGTAACAACTTGATTACTATACCACCCTTTTAAACTATTCGTCAATACTATTTTTAATAAAATACGCTTAAAAATAATAACAATTTATTCAGATAAATCTATAAGAATTATATAGGCTTTATAGAACCTAAAGCATGGACTTCTATTTACCCGCTAAGGGCATAATATCTTCCCACCCGTATACTAGCTCATTAAGCTTTGCTCCACCGATTTTTACTACTATACTATCTATCTTCTTTGCACCAAGCTTCTCATAAAAATGTCTTGAAGGGTTATCTTCTAGAACAAGTACTAACATAGTAAGGAACCCCTGGTTCGTTAGCTCTTTTACTATGGGTTCGATTAATAACTTACCAATACCTATTCCCTGGAATTCTTTTAAAATATAGATGGCATATATCTCCCCATTATAATTCGAGTAATCCCCACTTCGTTCCTTTCCCCCAGAAGCAAAACCAACGATTTGATTATTTTCATCTTCAGCTACATAAACTCCTCCGTCTGGAATAACAGAAAACCAGTAATCAGCTCTCCTTTCAAAAGAAAGGTTATTTAAAAAGTCCTCAGGTACAATATTCATATAAGTAGACTTCCAGCTTTCCACGTGAACTTTGGCAATTCCTTTTGCATCATATGGTATTGCTTTTCTTATATGTATCACTATGTCATTCCTCCAAACTTAAAGTGAGTTCCTTCTATATACTATAGGTTCTATTTTCACACTCTATATCCTTCTTAATTAAAATAAAAAAAGAGAGGCATAAGCCCCTCTTTATAAAATGCTATTTTATAAGAATATGAAGTAGCCAACAAATACTAGCCACATGCCATACATGATTGGGTGAATTTCTTTTATGCGACCTGCAACGATCATTGTAATTGGATAGAAGATAAATCCTATAGCGATACCGGTTGCAATAGAGTACGTTAAAGGCATAGCTATAATTACAAAGAAGGCTGGCACTGCAATTTCAAAGCGTTTCCAATCAATTTGACCAATAGAAGAAACCATCAATACCCCAACAATAATTAATGCTGGTGCTGTTACATAAGAAGTGATCACATCTAATAGAGGGAAGAAGAATAAAGATAGTAAAAACAGAACCCCTGTTACTACTGAAGCAAATCCAGTTCTTGCTCCCGCAGCTACACCAGCTGTTGACTCTACATAAGAAGTAGTAGTAGAAGTTCCGGAAACAGCTCCCGCTACTGTAGCAATAGAATCTGCTAATAATGCTTTACCAGCACGAGGTAATTTTTCACCCTTCATTAATCCTGCCTGATTTGCCACTGAGATTAAAGTACCTGCAGTGTCAAAGAAATCTACGAACAAGAATGTTAACACAACAATTAAGAATTGAGCTGTCAGTAGTGCAGCTGGGTCTTCAAAAAATACGTCAAATGCAGCACCGAAAGTTGGAGCCATTGAAGGAACACTGCCTACTACGCTATCAGGGATTGGTACTAAGCTTAATATCATCCCAACGATTGCAGTAATTAACATACCGTAAAAAATACCGCCTTTAACTCCTTTAACCATCATAATTACAGTAATCACAAGTCCAAAGATAGTTAATAGAATGTTAGGGTCTGTTAAATCACCTAAGCCAGCTACTGTATTTGGATTAGAAACGATAATCTTAGAGTTTTGTAGGCCGACAAATGTGATAAATAAACCGATACCTGCTCCTACTGCGTATTTCAACTCAGATGGTATAGCATTAATAATCGTTTCTCTTATTCCCGAGAGAGATAAGCAGATAAAGATGAGACCAGAGAACAGGACGCCTGTTAAAGCGATTTGCCAAGGAATTTCGAACTCTAGTACAACTGTGTAAGCAAAGAATGCATTTAATCCCATACCTGGTGCAAGTGCGATTGGGTATCTAGCCAGCACACCCATTAATATAGATCCGATCGCTGCAGCAATAGCTGTTGCAGTAAACACAGATCCTTTATCCATGTACATAAACTCTGGTAACCCTTCAATTGTTTCAAGAGATAAAGTCATCGGGTTAACCACTAAGATATAAGCCATTGCCAAGAATGTTGTCAAACCACCTATAATCTCACGGCGATAGTTTGTTCCTAATTCCTCAAAACGAAAATACTTTTTCATAAGTTCCTCCATTTTTTATCGCGACAACGAAAAAAAGTATACTACCATTTCTGGTCGTATACCTCTACTATCCCCAATAAGTGAACATAAACAAGCATCACTCATCGTAGTCGGATCATTTACGGTGATCCGGTAGAGACTTTTGGGCCTTATTCCCAACGTTATACGACGACATAATTAAATTATGTAGTAAATATAACATCGAATTATGACGAAATCAATAGAAAAACCGAACATTTTTTTCATTAACCAAATAATAGTTCGTTTTCTGCTTATAGGTTAAGCATTTTTTAAAGGAAGATTGGCCTATTAATACAAATAAAAAAGCTTGAAAACCAATAAATCAGTTACCAAGCTCTTCACTAGTTTTTATTTAACGTCATTACCGGGCCTATTCATCACTTTAAACCCCTCAAACAAGGTAGACATAGTCTTCCTATATTTACATTCCTATTCTTTATCTGCTTGTTTTTGCTTGTTCTTCAAATACTCTGTACGTATTTTTTCAAGTTGCTGCTTTTTATCGAATTTAGCTGAAGTC
>NZ_JBAEAP010000590.1:0-2520 GCF_056205495.1 Psychrobacillus sp.
ACCGCATCTTAAGCGAACAAATGATTCCTGGAGAGTCGATGAAACATACATCAAAGTAAAAGGGCAATGGATGTATTTGTATCGTGCAGTCGATTCTGAAGGGAACACAATTGAATTTCATCTGAGTAAAACAAGAGTCGAATCCGTTCTATGTTAGGGTTAAAAACGTTTGCTACAGCCAAACAGGTTATCTGTGGAATTTGATGTGTTCACATTAAAAACCTCCAGTAAATCTACCTATAGTGTAAAAATTCAGAAAATATAATTGTGTTGTGTATATGGCTTTTAGCGAATGATCTACTAGTGTTAGTCGCCCGCTCACTTCAGATAGCAAGGCGAAGTCTTGTTAAAGTACATAGACTTCACTTTAACCTGGGGTAAATCTGCTTAATTCCTAGTAAGTGATTTTTAATGACCAGTCAGAGTCCAAGGTACTTCGGGCCTTTGAAACTGGTAGAAATTTAATTTAGTGTGGCAATTTTATTTATGAAATAGATACGGTCTCAGATGGGGAAACTGTTACAATGCAATGGTTTCTATTCATAGATATAACTCAATTGCAATTATTTTTACCATCTAACCAAGCAATAAAAGATGCTTTTGGAAATCTGATTAGAGTTCCTATAAGGATTGTATGAAAAGAATCCGACAATGGTACAGACTTTAATAGTAATGGTATGGAAGATAGCCAACACGTTTTTTTAGATTTAGATGGCAATACGGTACCTGATTTATTCTAAAAGCCTATATAGGAGAAAAAATTTATAAAAAATTTTCTGAGCATGTAGGTTAATCTAGTTACAATTAAATATGATGTTCGGCGCCCCATGGGTCATCAAAACGAGTTCTACACTAGCAGAAACAATTTAATATTAAGTAACGAAAAAGAACACATTTTACTGCCTTTAAAGGGGCTGTAGCTGTGTTCTTTCGTTGTAAATATGCAAAGCTCCTGTAACGGTATTGAAGCGTGCTGAGTAGAGCTAGGCTAGTTATTTGAACCATTCAGCCATTGTAAAAAAGACTGCTTGGGAATTTTAATGAGTGGGCCGATACGAACGGTATGAAAAGCACCTGATTTTGCAAGGTCGTATGCTTTTGTTGTACCAATCCCTAAAATCGTTTGAATGTCTTTGACGCTTAACACATCATGGTAGTTTTGCAGTTCAATCATGTTATCACCTCTACTTTCAGATCCTTCGGCTATCGAGCTAACATATACCTTTATTGTAAAAGTTTTAGGTTGAGAAAGCGAACTCGCTTAAGGCTTATTAAAAGCAATACAATCTAAATAACTGCTATGCTGTGTGAGTAGATATAGTATTCCTTTATATTGCTACATTTAGCATTAAGCTACGGGTTGTAGTTGTTGAATAAGCTCCAATTGCTCAATATAGAATTGTAGCTCTTGTTCATTAGCGCTTTCTACATACGACTGGAATTCATCTTCAGTAAGATTTGTGATGAATTGATAGTATTGAAAAGCATACTCGCTGTCTCCTTGATAAATAAGCTCGCTGTTGTTTTCATTAATCCATGTAGGTAATCCATTGCCTACAAACTTAAAAATCTTAGGTTTCTTTAATCCACGGCTTGCTAAATAGCGGTGGTTCTCATTGTTAAGGCGAGAATCATATATCCCTTTTTTCATATAGCTTGCAATCTTTTGTACATCAAGTGGATTTTTATTCGAGCGTTTAAAATCTAAGTGACCATGCTGCCACTTCTTTTTTAAGAGGACGGCATAGGAACGTGGAATATGACAAAGTACATGAAAGTGAATAGAGCCATCTTTTTGGTATTCTTGTACGCCCAAATAACGTAAATCTACATTGTCATCTAAGCATTCTCCATCTTTTGTGCCACGCTTTAGATTCTTCCAAAAGTTCGTAAACTTAGTACGACAAGTAGCTGTATCTGTAATATTAAAATCACAATGTTGCTTATCAAATGTTAGCGTTAAAAAAGTGTAACCATTTGAGAAGTTCGCATATAGTAATCGTTTAAAAGTCCGTAGCGTATTAGCGATTGAGTGTGCTCTTACTTCAGCTTGATGCTCTAACTCTTCTTCAGAGAAACCCCTGTCTAATTTGGAAGCCTTACTTTTACGACCGCTATTACGATTGTGTGCTCTTCTAATGGCAGCTCGTATAACTACTTCAGCATACATGCCACTTAATCTAATAAGAATCTCGTTCATTATTAAAACCTGCCTTATTTCTATACTTATAATCGTTTTCTCTTAATAAAAATGTCCGTAATTAATTACTAATATCAAGTCAAGAGCAAGGCCACTGCTCGTAGTTAGAATCCCTAATATCTGGTATTACTTTTTGTTGTTCGAACACTTATAATTGTAGGGAATGATGGCTAATTTTTAAAACAGCATAAGAGGGTGCAAGCGCTGATCATTAACGTTAAAATATAATGAGCATATAAAATCGATTACTTATCGTAAAATTGCTCAAATTTGCTCCATCTAGCTCCACGAGAAGTAGATTCGAAAAATAAAATTTTAAA
>NZ_JBAEAP010000591.1:0-5849 GCF_056205495.1 Psychrobacillus sp.
CCTGAATAGATAGCTCCCCTTTGTTTTTTACTTCATAATGTGGAGGGCCTTCTACATTCTGTTCTGTGCCGGGTGTAATTACAGAGGCAAATTCACTAAGTGTGCTGGTACTATCTGAGACTTCATGTATTTCGTTATTATCATTTGTTTTAACTGGACTACACCCTACTAATACAAGTCCAGTTACGATGGTTAACACTGAGAATTTCATCATAACAACAACTCCTTTACTATTAGACGATGGTTACTTAACGAAAGTCACATATTTTTTTTTATGACTTTTAGTTGTCTCTAAAAAAAGGAACAATAAATTCTTTTAAGCTGATTGTACCAATAAGGTAAATAGAAACCCCCATAAAAATCCCTTGGATTCTAGTTGAGACAATCAGGTGTTCCCCAATCCAAATGAAAGAAATAAAAAGAATGGAGAGAGAAATAAAACAAATCATTAAGCCTATGATTTTCTTTTTATAAAGCAGAAAAAGTGTTGTAAGAGCAAATCCTTCTGGGATATGATGCAGGACTGTAGAAGCAGTGATGGATAAAGGGAACGAATCATTATGAAGTAACGTGCCAATGGTCAGACTTAAGGGAATAGTATGTAAAAAGAGTCCAATAATCAGAGGACTTATGGTACTCGTTTCATCTTTTGCAGCGTGTCGATGTGGAATTATTAAGCTATACAAGCAATAACCGCAAAAGAATCCTAAAAATAACCCTAGCTTTTCAAAGGACTCGAAAGCTTCTGGAACAATTTCAAATACCAGTAAACCGATTAATAATAATCCACATAACAACCCGAATACTTTTTCATATTTTTGGTGAAGTATCCCATAAACCATATAAGCAGCTATACATCCTATCGAAAGGCTAAGAAATAAAATAAAGCCTAAAAAGATTACTGTCATTTTTAACCTCTTTCGATTTAAAGTTTTACATTAATTTGAGTTAAATTCATAATTAAGAATGTGATATACCTTTATACATAAACAGATATAATTTATTAAACCGTCTTGTTTTTAAATAATAAAGCTAAGTTAAAGTTATTGGTTGATTTTAACTAAACATTTCTTTTATTCCGACTGTACAATTTAAATGACTATTCATAAATAATTTTTGAAGTGTGTTGAATCATTTTTACGGCTTTGTTTATACGAGTGATTTATAAATAGAACTATATAAATTAAAGCCGTTCTCCATTTATTGATTGGAGCCCAGACGGCGAATCCTACGGGATGAGTGAGACAGATAAGGCATCACAACCACACGCTTCTCTCGGGATGATGGCTTATCGCTCACCCCGAGGAAAGCTTCCGGCTGGTGCGAAAAATCAATTCTACTTGCCGATTTAGAACACATCATAAATCAACCCTAGCCTTTAACATAGCCAATAATTATAAGAATGGAGAAATGGATTCAATTATTGTTTTATTTTCAAATTATATGTTCAATCGCTGATACACAGAAGAGAATCGAACTGTTTAGGAAATTATCCTTAATATACTGATAAGTCATTAAATCACTTTATTACCTTGAAGCACTCATGTAGAATAGATATATAACAATAATTATATAAGGGGGAAGCGAAAGCGTTCATATGACTATAAACGACATGAAGCAAACCAAATTTAATGAAGCAAGCTTTACGGAATGGGAGCAGGCTGCAGTAAAATCATTAAAAGGTAAATCGTTAGAATCTTTAGAAACTAAGACGTTAGAAGAAATTATGTTGAAACCGCTTTACACATTAGCGGATTTAAAAAATATCCCCGTCGAACAAACTAAAACTGTAAGAGAAAGTAAAGAATCAGCAAGCTGGAAGGTTGCACAGCCCTCAGTAGGGTTATCATCAGAGGAAATCCTATCTGATCTGAATGAAAGCCTTTCCAAAGGAAATAATGTCATTAATTATAAAGTAGAGATTGACCATAAGTGGAGTGATTTACAGCTACAGGAGTTGAAGGAGCTTTTCCAACATCATGAGGTTTTACTTGATGTAAAAAATGATCCAAGTTTCCTAAAACACTTTAATCATGTAAATGGTTCTATAATTGGAGCAGAAGAAGGGTTTAAAGGTGCTCGTACATTACATTTAGACGGCTCCAAGTTACATAAGGCTGGTGGGGATGCAATTAGTGAATTAGCTAGCGTATTAGTGCAAGCGGATACATTTGTGCATCTTAATGGTATCGAGAAAGTAGAAGAAAATGCATTTGTACAATTTTCAGTAGACACTAATTTCTTTATGGAAATAGCAAAGCTGAGAGCTTTTAGAATACTTTGGAAGGCGTTTGGCGAAGCATTTGGTAAAGAAAATGTAAAGGCTATACCAGTTTATGCAGAAACATCTCTCCGGTCTTTCTCAGCACTTGATGAAACAGTAAACTTATTGCGTGCTGGGAACAGTACATTGTCTTGCGTATTGGGTGGTGCAGATTTTGTAAGTGCATATCCATATAATTATTTAACTGGCACAACTGCAACTTCTAACCGTATTGCTCGCAATATGCAACTTGTACTAAAGGAAGAAACACATATTCAACGTGTAATCGATGCAGCTGGAGGCTCTTTTTATATTGAGTCATTGACTAAACAGCTTGTTGAGAAGGCTTGGACATATTTTATAGAGCTTATGAAAGATAGTTCCCCGGAATCGAGAGAAAGTATGCTGCTTCAACGAGCTCAAGAAAAATGGGAGCTACAGTTAAAGGCGGTGTCATCCCGAAAAAAATCACTAATCGGTACGAATAATTATGCTAACCCTGACGATGTAATAGAAAATCCGGTTAAACATACGGACTATAAACGTTTAGCAGAACCTTTTGAAGACCTACGAAAAGCTTTTAAACAGTTTCCACTTAAGGCTGCCATACTTCCATAGGGTGTTTTAAAGGAGTATAAGCCTAGACTGGACTATATTAATGGCTTTTTGAATGCGATTGGAATTACTCCCGTCCTTGCAGAAGCCAATTTAAAGCCATTTGATTTACAGCAGTGGATCGAGAAGGACGATATTCAATATGCTGTTTTTGTAGGTAATGATGACCAAACAGCTGGACTAGTACCTGCTCTTTTGAATGAAAAGCTATCCGTGCCATTAGATGTAGCAGGGAAGTTCGAGGAGTATGAGGATTGGTTAGAAGCAGGCCTCTCTGGTTCTATATATGCAGGACAGTCTCTTCTTATAAAAGGTAAAGAATTACTGGCATTAGCTCAGAAGGAGGGTTCACATGACAACGCCTAATTATGAAGCTGTTTCTATAGAAGAAGTATTAAAAAAAGCTGGAAATAAAGTAGACAGTCAACATGGTTCCTTTATGTCTAATGAAGGAATCGAACTTAAATCACAATACACGACGGAAGATCTAAAGAATGTAAACCATATAAATGATTTGCCTGGCATTGCTCCCAATACACGTGGACCTTATCCAACAATGTATGTGTCGAAGCCTTGGACCGTTCGACAATATGCAGGGTTTTCTACAGCAGAAGAAAGTAATGCATTTTATAGAAGAAATCTAGCAATGGGTCAAAAAGGTCTGTCTGTAGCTTTCGATTTGGCTACACATAGAGGATATGATTCTGATCATGAGCGAGTAACAGGCGACGTCGGCAAAGCAGGTGTTGCTATTGACTCGGTGGAGGACATGAAAATTCTTTTTGATGGTATTCCGTTAGATCAAATGTCTGTTTCCATGACCATGAACGGCGCAGTATTACCCATTATGGCATTTTACATTGTTACAGCAGAAGAGCAAGGTGTTACACCGGAACAGCTTGCAGGAACGATCCAAAATGATATTTTAAAAGAATATATGGTACGAAACACGTATATTTATACACCGAAAATGTCTATGAAAATAATTGCTGACATTTTTGCATATACAGCGCAGCACATGCCAAAGTTTAATTCCATTTCTATTTCCGGTTACCATATGCAGGAGGCAGGAGCAACAGCTGATATCGAGTTAGCCTATACACTTGCTGATGGATTAGAATACGTACGTACAGGCATAAACGCAGGAATTGAAATAGACTCATTTGCTCCTCGACTGTCGTTCTTCTGGGCAATTGGTATGAACTATTTCATGGAAGTAGCAAAAATGAGAGCAGCACGAAGAATTTGGGCTCAGATGATGAAGAGCTTTGACCCTAAAAACCCTAAATCTCTAGCTCTACGTACTCACTCGCAAACTTCTGGATGGAGCTTAACAGAGCAAGATCCTTTTAACAATGTGACTCGTACTCTTGTAGAGGCAAATGCAGCAGCAATGGGACACACTCAATCCCTGCATACAAATGCTTTAGATGAAGCGATTGCACTTCCAACAGACTTTTCAGCTAGAATTGCAAGAAATACACAGCTTTTCTTACAGGAAGAAACAAACATGACAAAGGTAATTGATCCATGGGGCGGTTCTTTTTATGTAGAAACGTTAACAAATGAATTGATGGAGAAGGCATGGACTTTAATAGAAGAAATTGAAGAATTAGGCGGAATGGCAAAAGCGATTGAAACTGGGTTACCAAAGATGAAAATCGAGGAAGCCGCTGCTAAAAAACAAGCTCAAATAGATTCTTCAAAAGAGATTATCATTGGGGTAAACAAATACCGTCTTGAGCAAGAGGATGCCATCGACATCTTAAATATTGACAATACAGTTGTTCGTCAAAAACAAATGGAACGTTTGGAACGTGTTAAGGCTAATAGAGATGAAAATGCTGTTCAAGAAGCCTTATCAGCATTAACTGAGGCTGCTAAAACGGGTAATGAAAATCTTCTAGCTGCAGCAGTAAATGCTGCTCGCCAAAGAGCGACTATTGGGGAAATATCAGATGCGATAGAGGTTGTGGCAGGTAGACATAAGGCGGTGATTCGCTCAGTGAGTGGAGTATATAGTGCTAATTTTAGTGACGCAGAAGAAATTGATTCTGTGAAGCAAATGGCAGAGGATTTTAAAGAAAACGAGGGTAGACGTCCTCGAATTTTAATAGCAAAAATGGGGCAGGATGGCCATGACCGTGGTGCAAAAGTAATTGCTACTGCATTTGCTGACTTAGGCTTTGACGTTGATATTAGTCCATTATTCCAAACTCCTGCAGAAACAGCTCAGCAGGCAGTTGAAAATGATGTCCATGTTATTGGAGTTAGCTCGCTAGCTGCTGGACATATGACCCTTGTACCAGCCTTGAAAGAAGAACTTGCGAAACTTGGTCGTGAGGATATTTTAATCGTTGTTGGTGGTGTTATCCCAGCACAGGATTATGCTTTCTTACGCGAAAATGGAGCTTCTGCTATATTTGGTCCTGGTACTGTTATTCCGGTCGCAGCTCAAAAAGTTATAGAGGAAATTTATAAGCGACTTGGCTACGAGGAAGTGGAAGGCTAATGGCAGATGAGGAAAAGGTAACCTCTTCTTTACATGTCAAGAGCGGTGTAACATCTCAGCACGACGGTATGGGTAGGTCTTCGGTTAAAAAGTTTTCAAAGAAGACTACTCTTTCTATAGATACTGAATCGTATAGTGATGAGATTAAACAGGGCTCTCGACTTCATTTGGCCAAAGCGATTACTTTTATTGAAAGCACTACCTCTGAGCAACAAACGATAGGTCAACAGCTTCTGAAACAATTGTTACCTCACACTGGTAATAGTATTCGCATAGGCATAACTGGGGTGCCTGGAGTAGGAAAAAGTACGTTCATTGAGGCCTTTGGTAAAATGCTATGTAATTCCGGTCATAAAGTAGCCGTACTGGCAATTGATCCAAGTTCATCCCTTACCGGCGGAAGCATATTAGGGGACAAGACTAGGATGGAAGAGCTGGCAAAGCATCCAAACGCTTTTA
>NZ_JBAEAP010000592.1:0-3764 GCF_056205495.1 Psychrobacillus sp.
AAGGGAAAATATGAGGCATCTGAGTTGGATTCAACCCAGCGTAGAGTTTCAGCAGTAACTGACTTTGTTGCTTATGCTAGAGAAAAATTAAAGCCATATGGTGTACAAGTGTCTGTTGATATATTTGGATACTCCGCAACACTACCAGAAGCTCCAGGTATCGGACAAAATTTCTCGAAGATATCGGAAAATGTAGATGTCATTTCATCCATGATTTATCCAAGTCATTGGACATCTTATTTCGGGATTGCGAAACCGGATTTAGAACCATACCGTCTTGTCCAAGAATACGCTAAGGTTGAGAATGCCAAGCTAGGAGAGCTAGAAAACCCTCCAGTGTCCAGACCTTGGTTACAAGATTTTACTGCTTCTTATCTAGGTAAGGGGAATTACTTAGCATATGGTAAGACCGAGGTAGAGGCTCAAATAAAGGCATTAAACGAAGCCGGTATTAACGAATTCTTATTATGGAATGCCGGAAATAAATATACGCCAGGTGTAGATTATACTCCAGTTAACTAATGGGACAAGTGGCTAGGACAGAACCCTACTTAGAATAATTCAAAAGCTTCATAGATTTTACGAAAGTAAAATCTAAAGAACTTTTTTTACTATCTGCTGTTTTGGGGATGCTTCTTTGCAGATGCTAAGAACTATAGATGCACGTGGGATCCAAACCACCTGACTATCCGATCATTTTACTTTAAAATATGAGTAAACCGAGCTTAATTACAACATAAAATGAAACTTTTTTTCATGAAAAACGTACTATATAGTGTAACAGTTGTTTTCATTAAAGACCTGCTAATTGAGAATGAATATTTTTTTAGAAAACATGGTTTAAATGCTTTTAAAAAAGGGTATCATTGTATTAAAGAAACATTATTATTCTAAAAATGTATCAGGTTGTTCATTATATGTACAAATTGTAAATACTCTTTATAAGTGAGAAAAATTCTGGAAAAATGTATTTTAAATACTTATTAATTAGTGTATACTATAAAAGTGCTAAACTACATTAAATTAATTATAATCTACTTTATATAACACAAGTAACAATCGAGAGGAAGTGTTTTTTAATATGATGGTTACATTATTTACTTCTCCAAGCTGTACTTCATGTAGAAAAGCAAAAGCCTGGTTAGAAGAGCATGACATTCCTTACACAGAAAGAAATATCTTTTCTGAACCATTAAGTATCAGCGAAATTAAAGAAATACTGCGTATGACCGAAGACGGTACAGACGAAATAATATCTACTCGTTCAAAAATATTCCAAAAATTAAACGTTGATGTGGAAAGCCTACCACTTCAAAGGTTATATGAATTGATTCAAGAATATCCAGGTTTACTTCGTAGACCTATCATATTAGACGAAAAACGTTTACAAGTTGGATACAATGAAGATGAAATTCGTAGATTTTTACCTAGAAAAGTTCGTGCGTATCAATTACTAGAAGCGCAAAGACTTGTGAATTAGTTCAGGATTAAGCTGATGATTTTCAAAGAAATTTTGAAAATCATCAGCTTTTCTTTATTAGTTTTTCTTGCCTCATGTTATAATTTTTAAAAACATAAAAAGTTGTATTAATATTTTTAAAAGTGAAGCTGGAATCCTTTTCTTTTTTTATTAAACAACATACAATAGTAATAGACACTACAATAATGAGGCGGAAGAAGCGAAAGGAGATGTGTTAAATGGATATCGAGCGCATCAATGACAACACTTTCAAAGTATACATTTCATACATCGACATTGAAGAAAGAGGCTTCAGCCGAGATGAAATTTGGTTTAATAAAGATAAGAGCGAGCAGCTTTTTTGGGAAATGATGGATGAGGTTCATGACGACGATCATTTTGAGGAGTTAGATGGTCCATTATGGATACAAGTTCATGCGATGGAAAAAGGTTTAGAAGTGATTGTCACTCGAACGGAAATGGCAAAAGATGAACGATCAGACGATAGCTTAAGTGCAGAGGATTTATCAAACAAGATATTTAAAAGTGCTGTCTCCAATTCCATGGGGCCACATGAGTTTGATGATTTTTCAAATTATATGGATGACTTAGATGAAATACCCGCAGAATATACTTTTATATTCGAAAATTTTGAAGATGTTATTGGATTGTCCAAAAAACTAGATGATTTAGATCTTGACACTTCTTTGTATCATTATAATGAAAAATATTACTTACACGTAATTTTTGATATGGATATAGCGGAGTTAGAAGTTATTTTAAATACGTTGAGTGTTATTTCAGAGTTTGGGCAAAGTACAAAAACAACAATTCACATAATACAAGAGTATGGCAAAGAAATTATAGCAGCCAATGTGATGGAAGAATTAAATAAACATTTTTAAAACCTTCTGAAGAGAAGGTTTTTTTTTGTTTAGGAAATTATGAAGTTCTGAATCCTCGCTTTTTTCCATTTGCCTGTCGGGGCAGAGACAGGCGATTGCGCTTTTCTTGTTTTGAAAAATTTTAACCTCATACCATTATGATTTTGATTATTGTGTTTTATTTCTTTTATTTGTATATTAAGAATGGAGGTGATTATCATATTAACAGCCCTAACAAAAGACGGGGAAATCTTCATACCAGCTCATTATTCAAGAGATAGTTTAAAAATGATGAGACAGAATGTCTTTAATTGTGCAGAATGTAGAGAGACGCTTATTTTAAAGGTTGGCAGCATCAAAATACCTCATTTTGCTCATCATCAAAATACCGTTTGTGCACGGTCATTTTCAGAAGGGGAAAGTGAAGATCATCTGAGTGGGAAAATTCAACTGTACGATTTTTTGCAAAGTAAAAAAGTAACTTGTAATTTGGAACCATTTATTTTTGAAATTAAGCAAAGACCAGATATTTTAATCTTTACAGACAATATAAAGGTTGCACTTGAGTATCAATGTAGTAAAATACCCCCTAGTATTATTCGAAAACGTAATAAAGGCTATACGCAGGTCCATATCAAGCCACTTTGGGTTTTAAAAACCCCTAATCCACCAGATTTTCCCCTTCAGCAAATTGGTTCCATGAAGATTTCTGCTTTTCAAACAGAACTTTTATATCATAGTATGAATGGTAAAGTTCTAATCACATACTGTCCTCAAACAAAATCCTTTTCCTATATTTCTAATCTACTTCATCTATATTCCAATCATTTTCTCGTAAAAATTAATACGCTACCCATTACTATGCAAACATGGCCCTTAGCTATGGTTAAAACAATTACTGAGCAAGAATTTCAGACTTATTTAAAACTCTACCAAGATAAGAGAATGAAACGCTTAAAAAATTTATATCTGTATAACCGTAAAGGTATTCAATCTCCCTTTTTACAGGTGTGCTATAAGTGGAGAATAAATCCTATAAATCTTCCTTTGTTTATAGGAATACCGTCTCATGGAGCTGATGCATTTGATGAGCATGCCTGTGAATGGCAGCTGCAGTGGATTGATTTTTTACATGGCAATAGTCTGGCGTTAGACACGATTACCGACCAACACTATCGCTATTTCCTACTGGTTCACCGTTGGAAGGAACCTAATCGATTAGTAATGCGGATAAAGGCTTTAAAAGCGTATGTAGAGGTCCTCTTGGAGTGCTTAGATATACCGGTACAACTTCACCCAGATAATACATGTAACTATACCAAAATGCATAATTTACTTTATGACCATTTCCTTGCAAAAGGAGCTGAAAATTGAGAAAATAGAATTGGTTCGAAGTCGGAGGCCAAGCGGTCTTAGGAAGA
>NZ_JBAEAP010000593.1:0-49861 GCF_056205495.1 Psychrobacillus sp.
CAATGAGCACCTGTAAGACAACACCTAACAAAATCGAATATATTAATAACTTGTTTTTAAACAACCCCGCTTTAAACACTGACTGGTTCATAGATCGGAAATTTAAGGAATGAACTAGCTGAGAAAAGCTTAAAGTGATAAAGGCCATCGTCTGAGCATGTGTCAATACTTCATCGGAAACATTCTTTGTAACTCCCTCTAGTCCAATTAAAAAGGCAACTAAAGTTGCAACACCTATTAATAGACCGTTTAGCAATAAGAAAGGAATCATTCCATGAAATAATTGTTCCTTTTTAGGTCTTGGCTTTTCCTTCATCACTCCTGGTTCCTCAGGATCCATACCAAGAGCCAGAGCTGGGAAAGTATCCGTCACCAGGTTAATCCATAAAATATGAATAGAACGTAAAGGAGTGGGCCATCCAGCAATAATCGCAAAAAACAATGCAATGATTTCCCCGAGATTACAGGACAAAAGGAAGATAATAGATTTTTTAATATTTTTATAAATATTTCTACCTTCTTCAACCGCTTTTACGATGGAAGAAAAATTATCATCTGTAAGTACCATGTCTGAGGCACCTTTTGCTACATCCGTTCCGGTTATACCCATAGCAACTCCTATATCTGCCTCTTTTAAGGATGGTGCATCATTCACTCCATCTCCTGTCATCGAAACCGTGTTACCAGCGGCCTTCATAGCTTGGACAATTTTCACCTTGTGCTCTGGAGAAACACGAGCAAACACATTGATGTTTTGGCAGGTCTTAACCAATTGTTCTTGGTCTAAGGAGTCCAATTCAACGCCCTCCATAACCTCTGCATCAGAAGAAGCAATTCCAAGATCCTTGGCAATAGCAAATGCCGTATCCTTGTGATCTCCCGTAATCATTACAGTACGGATACCTGCACTCTTACATAGTGCAATAGAGTCTTTAACTTCTAATCTAGGAGGGTCAATCATTCCAACGAATCCAACGAAAATAAGGTCATTTTCAGCCTGCTCCAGTATTATCTCCGTATCCACCTTATATGCTGCAGCTAACACTCGCAGTGCCTCACTAGACATAGAGTGAGATGCATTTAAAATGATTACTTTATCCTCTTCCGTTAATGGTTTAACCTCTCCATTACTCCAAATTCTATTACATCGACCAAGTAATCGATCTATTGCCCCTTTGGTCATATAGTAATAGCCGTCTTCAGACTCGTGGAACGTCGTCATCAACTTTCGTTCCGAGTCAAATGGAATCTCTGCGACTCTTTTTAGCTCAGCTTCGAGGACATTTTTGTCTATCCCATGGCTTGCTCCTGCAGCGATTAACGCAATTTCAGTTGGGTCACCTGTTGCAGCACCCTTCGTATAGGTAGCATCATTACACAAAACGAAAATTCTCATTAAACGTTCATGCCCAGTACTAGCCTTTTTTAGATTAGCAATTTCCTGGGTCTCTCCATTTAAGAAAAACTTTGTTACGGTCATTTTGTTTTGCGTAAGCGTGCCCGTCTTATCAGAACAGATTACATTTACGGATCCTAAAGCCTCAACCGCTGGGAGCTTACGAATGATTACATGTTGTTTAATCATTCTTTGTACACCAATTGCCAACACAATAGAAACTATAGCCGGCATACCTTCAGGAATAGCAGCAACTGCAAGACTGATCGCAATCATGAACATTTCTAGTAAATCTCTTCCTTGAATCATTCCGATTAAGAAAATCAGCAAGGATATCCCCATTGCTGCAAAACCTAAATACTTACCTACTTGAGCTAGGCTTTTTTGTAAGGGAGTTTGCTCATCCCCTGTATGTAGCATGCCTGCTATTTTACCAATTTGGGTGTTCATACCTGTTCCTACCGCTACGCCTGTTCCTCTACCAGCTGTAACTAGGGTGGACATGAATAACATATTTTTTTGATCGCCTAGAGGAATTGTCTTTTCCTCTGTATTAAGCTTTACATGTGCATCCTTTTCAACGGGAACAGATTCTCCAGTTAAAGCTGCTTCCTCTACTTTAAGGTTGGCGGATTCAATTAACCTAATATCACATGGTATATACGACCCCGCACCTACCACAATAATGTCACCCGTTACTACCTCAACCGAATCTATCTCTTTGGATTGACCATCCCTTTTGACTACAGCCTTTGGAGTGGACATATTTTTTAGTGCTTCTAATGCTTCCTCTGCTTTTGACTCTTGAATGACACCTACAACTGCATTGATAATAACTACTATCCCAATAATAATTGCGTCTGCCACTTCTCCTACAAAAGCTGAAACTGCCGCAGCAACAATAAGTACATAAATAAGTACATTATTAATCTGGGCAAAAATTCTTTCTAGCCATGACTTCTTTTTAGCAGCTGCTAAACGGTTTGGACCATTTTTCTCTAATCTCTGTCTTGCTTCATCTGTGGTTAGACCAGCTTGTACATTAACTTGAAGCTCTGTTGCTATATCTTCCGTCTTTTTTTTATACCACATGAGTTTTCGTGCCTCCTTTTTATGTATATATCTTTCCCCTAGAAAAAATTATAATGTAAATAATTTTAAATATCAGTCGTACTTTAGGGTCTAAAAAAGCGACATTCTAAAAAAAAGCGACTGTAACACTAGAAGTGTTAACTAGCCGCTCTCATCCTTCCTCTGATATTTCCCCATTTTCATTAATTGCAACTCTTTTACCATTCGTAAAATGAATATCTATTTGAGAGGTAACACTCATCTTTCTAGAGAAATACCATCTGCGATGTGGAGGAACCAATAATATAAATGTATCCTTTCTACCTATAAAATTTAGCTCCTCCGGTTCAATACGAACGTGACCTGAAACGGCAATGCCTAGTTTTTGAAGCTGTTCACCTACTTGTTTCACGAAAGGAGTGGTTATACTTACTTCACTTATATTCAGCAAGGATTCAATACTGAAGTCACTCCATTTATCTACATGTCTTCTAGCGATAAACTCAATTACGTTACCAGCTGGATCCTCGAAGTAAAATGCGTCTGCGTCGAATCGGCTGTAATATATATCATCCAACCCATCCTCTCTATTTAGCAATACTCTTTCCTTTGCCCAGAGCTTAGCAAGTGTGTACTGGTTACCCGGAATGTTAATAGCAAAATGATATAATGAAGGATGTTCTGATTCTTGAAAAACAAGAGTAGACTCACCAATTTCCACTTGAAAGTAATGGTCATCTGCTTCCGTAATATTGAGCTCTAACACATTCCCATAAAATCCTCGCAGTTCCTGCAACTTATTTGTATACATGGTTACTCTTTTAAACATACTCGCACCCCTTTTTATTTAACATCAATTACTTCAAATCGTTCACAGACTAACAATAAATCTTCTTCAAACTTCAACCCAACTTTGTCTAATTCATTTGTGAAAAAATTTATGTGCGTTTTTTTCCAATAATCATAACTTCTGTCTCCTTCACCCTCTGCATGCGCAAATTCTTCAGAAATTCTATTCATTGGTTTAATGGTGACATCCTTTGTTTTTATAATACAAACTGGTTCATCCTTTGTATTTAAGATAATATTATACTCACCAACCTGTGGAAGTGGCTCATTTTCTATTTCATATAGTATATGAGCGGAACAAGTAGCAGTTTTTATTCTGTTTACAACTAGTTGTGCCAAAGTGTCCGCATCTTCTCCAAATTGCCAAGCGGAGACCTTGGGCTCATACTCTTTATCTTTCCAAAAACTGTCCCAATATTCTCTAACAGCTACATTCATGTTGATTACCTCTTTTATTTAATATTTCGTTAATTTTAGTATAGAGAAGGGTTTTTAAAAATACTATTGATATTTTCACTATTTCATTCAAGTTACCAGAACTAACTAGTAGTAATGCAGGATTTATAAGAGATGAGTGTATACAGTAAGACAAGAAGAACAATCATACAGGGATGCTATCGTTAATAAAGCGATCAGGACATCCTACATAAGGGAGCTAATGAAATGACTAAAAAATTATATTACGAAGATCCTCACCTAACTACTTTTACTGCCTCTATCATAAAAAAAGAACCTGAATATGTAATAATTTCAGAAACAGCTTTCTATCCTACTGGAGGTGGGCAACCATGTGATACTGGAAGCCTAAATGATATTTCCGTAGTCAACGTAGAGATTATAGATGGAGAACTAAGACATTTTCTAGCTGAGCCATTAGATTCTCAGTCCACAGAAGTGAAAGGGAATATCAACTGGATGAGACGTTTCGATCATATGCAGCAGCATGCAGGTCAGCACATCTTATCCGCGGCCTTTGCGGAGCTTTTCCAAATGCAAACAGTAAGCTTCCACCTTGGTAAAGAAACTGCAACAATAGATTTAGATACAACTGAAGTTACGACGGAGCAATTAAAAAAAGTTGAAGAATTAGCTAATCAAATAATTCTGGAAAACCGCTCTATTGAAACAAAGTGGGTAACAGAAGATGAGCTCGTTCAATACAAATTACGTAAGGCAACCAGTATTAAGGAAGACATCCGTTTAGTCATTATTCCTGATTTCGATTACAACGCTTGCGGCGGCACTCATCCATCCTCGACTGGACAAGTAGGTTCCATTAAAATCCTGCAGACAGAGAAACAAAAACGGCATATTCGAGTGGAATTTGTCTGTGGTAAAAGAGTGTTAACACAACTTGACCGTAAGCAGGATGTATTACTTAGCCTAATTAGCAAGCTGAGTTCACCAGAGGAAAAGCTAGTCGATGCTGCAAATAACCTATTGCATACTAACAAAACCTTAGAAAAACTATTAAATGAGCACAAACAGGAGCTTTTAAAGTTCGAAGCCAAGGAGTTATTAAAACAATCTTTTAACGATATAGTAGGTGTTACTTTTGAAAATAGAACTATTCAGGATCTACAAAGGCTTGCTCGCTTCCTTGTAGAGGAATCCCCTTCCTCCCTATGTGTATTAGTTTCACACAATGAAGAAAAGCTTCAAATCGTAACTGCCCGAGGTACAAATAGAGAAGAGAGTATGAAAGCATTGCTTTTACAGCTACTTCCTCTAATTAATGGTAAGGGTGGAGGAAACGATACACTTGCCCAAGGTGGAGGCGAAGCAGCGCTCTCTAGTACAGAGCTCTTAAATAAGGCTTTAACTTACATTAACTAGCCGTGCCATAAAAGCTCCTTCTACATATACTAACTCGACTAAGTAGAAGGAGGATATTATTTTGACGAATCAATTTAATTTTCCGGGTTTATTTCCCGGCGGATTTCCGGGAAGACCACCGGGAGGACCTGGAAGCACAGGAAGACCGCCTGGAGGGCCAGGTGGCTTTCCTGGTATACCAGGTTTTCCAGGATCACCGGGTTCGCCAGGTTTTCCAGGGTCTCCGGGTTTTCCGGGCTCGCCAGGGATGCCTGGATTTCCAAATAGACCTCCAGGTGGCGGCCCAGGTACACCAGGTAGGCCTCCTGGACAAAATACACAAGGAGGCCCTCCAACTAGCCCTCCACCCTCGTTTATTCCTCAACAAAGACAGGATGTAGGCGTGTTTGCGGTTGACCCTGGCGCTATTAGAAGTTGCTTGTTCCGAAACACCTATATTTGGTTAAACAATGGTAGAGGATTTTGGATTTTCCCAACCTATGTAGGAAGAAATTCAGTCTCTGGTTTTCGCTGGAATGGTTTTCGTTGGACCTTCTATGGTACAGATCTTGGAAGAATAACATCTTTTCAATGCTTCTAAAAAGCCGAGTCTTCTCGGCTTTTTTTTATTTTTTATAACATGTATTCCTTTACAGACTATGTAAGGAGTATTAAAATAAAACTTAGCTAGTTAAATAATTTTCCATGTTAGGGGCAATAAGATGACAAATCCACTTATTCACGAGCTTTTCCAAAAGACTCGTTATTTATCCTATGAGGTAAACAAAACGTTAAAGGATTATAATCTTTATTCATCACAATGGTCTGTCTTAAATTGTGTCTATCGACATAATGAAATGACACTGACTCAAATTTGGAAGTATTTAAATGTGGAAGCCCCTACAATCACTCGTACAGTCAATCGATTGGCCGTTTTAGGTTGGCTAGACATAAAGGCTGGAAAAGACCGTCGTGAAAAAATAGTAAGACTTTCAACTAAAGCGCTAGAAACCTTTCCTACTATTGAAAACTCTATGAATGTTTTCGAAAACGAAATGATTTCTGCCCTGTCTAAGGAAGACCAACAGCTTTTAATGGAGTTGTTAAAAAAAATTAATAAGGAGTAATGATTTTTGACTAACAAGGAACCAATATGGACTAAACCTTTTATCAGTTTGTTCAGTACAAACTTCTCCATATTTATCATCTTCTATGGCTTAGTAACTGTTCTTCCTCTTTACGCTACAGATGTATTAGAGCGTTCGGATGAAGATGCCGGTTTACTAATGACCATTTTTTTAATTTCTGCAATTGTTATGCGTCCGTTTACCGGTAAGCTTTTAGATTTAGCTGGTAAGAGAAAGATGCTTTGGATCAGTTTATTTTTATACTTAATTTGCACAGTTATGTATTACTTCATAGAACCCTTTAGTATCTTGCTTATTTTGCGCTTTGTCCAAGGTATTTGGTTTAGTATCGTTACAACCGCCAGTGGCTCCCTTGCTGCAGACAATATTCCACCATCTAGACGTGGTGCAGGATTAGGATACTTTACTATGTCTACAAACTTAGCTGTTGTAGTAGGTCCCTTCATCGCTTTGACGATTGTTCAGTACTTCTCATATGATATTTTCTTTATAGCTATGAGTCTACTTTTATTAATTGGTGCTGTAACGGCATTATCCATTCCACCGGAGAAACAACCAGCCGTGCCACCTGTCAGAGCAAAAATGACTTTAAACGATCTTTTTGAAAAGAAATCTTTACCAATCGCATTAATCGGGAGCTTAGTCGCTTTTTCGTATGCAAGTATTCTATCTTATCTTTCTATATACTCCCAACAAAAAGATTTGTTGTATCTAACTAGTAGCTTCTTTGCAGTTTTTGCTATTGTGATGCTTGTAAGTAGACCATTTACCGGAAGAATTTTTGATGAAAAAGGACCACGATACATAATAATACCGGGATTAGTCTTCTTTATGTTTGGACTTATTTTGTTAGCATATATGGATAGTCCCTTTACATTCTTATTGTCTGGCGCTTTAATTGGTTTAGGATATGGAGCTATTGTACCTAGCTTCCAAACACTGGCTATACAGTCTACTACTCATGAGAGAAGTGGCTATGCAACAGCTACCTTCTTTACATTGTTCGATACCGGTATTGCTATAGGTTCTTTTATCCTCGGAATTGTTGCATCAAAACTTGGGTATCAAGGGCTTTATCTGCTATCTAGCGGTATTGTTGCCTTGACCTTGATTGTATTCTTAATGCAAATGAAGCGATTGAGAGCAAACCTTAATCGGTAAGCTTAATACCTTTTGTGGGACAAACACTTTGTTCCGAGTTAATCCGTTTATATTATAAAAAGCACAATGCAGAAGTCGACTGCATTGTGCTTTTTATTTAAATAGATGTATATAAACCCTATATTTGGTAAGACTTATGTGGACTTAAAAATGTAAAATTAGGAGGGATATAAGTGTATAAACATATTACAGTTACTTTAGTAATTACTAGCGTTTTATTGGCAGGGTGTAGCTTTTCTTCAGTTGATGCAGATAAAGGTGAGATGGTGGATGTTTCATTGATGAATTCGGAAGGTAAACAAGTAGGAACTGCAACGCTTTCAGAAACCTCCAAGGGTACCCACATTTTGTTAAAAGCAGAGGGGTTAGCTCCTGGAATTAAGGCCATTCATTTTCATGAGAAGGCTAGCTGTGAAAAACCAACATTTGAATCCGCTGGAGGTCATTTTAATCCTACTGGAAAAGAGCATGGATTTCAAAATCATAAAGGGTATCACGCCGGAGATCTACCCAATATTGAAATAGACAAGGATGGAACTGTTGAGTTAGAAACTATTTCACCCGCTGTAGTGTTAACTCAAGGGAAAAGTAATTCTTTGTTAGATGCTGATGGTAGTGCTATTGTTATTCATGAAAGTGCTGATGATTATAAAACCGATCCTGCAGGTAATTCTGGCAAAAGAATTGTATGCGGAGAAATTAAGAAATAAGTTGGAGTGTGAAACACGTGAGAAAAGTAGGCTGGTTTCTTCTTTTGTTAGTAGCCATTTTCTTCTCCAGACCTTTGTGGGAGGAATATACAACTGAATATGTTGATCTTTCTTTTCTTCAGCCTGTAGATGAATGGATAGAGTCTATGGAGGTTGGTCAGTATCTAAATGAAGCGAAGGCTTACTGGCAAGAGATGAAATCTAATCCTACTTCCTCCCCAACTAAAACGAACATTCCTCTTTCTGATGCAGGCATTGAGCTAGATCAGATTAAGATGGGTATGAAAAAAAGCGAGATTGAAACGATATATGGAAAAGCTCAAAGAGTTAGTCTAAACGAATATGGATTAGTTTGGCATACTCACCATGAAAACTATCAAAATTTCATGATGGTTTCTTATGATTCTCAAAATAAGGTAAATGCCATGTTTACTAATCAGCCCTCTAACTCCATGTTTCTAGGGATGACTATGGATAGTAATAGAGATCAGGTGCTTGCTGCTTTAGGAGAACCTATTAAACGTTTAAAAAAGGGTAACATCGTCTATATACTCCCAGACTCGGGGGAATATGATTTGTTTTTGGTCAATAACAACTATGTTACTTTTTTTTATGATATACATGAGAGCAGTACTATTACAGCAATACAAATTGTAGAGGAATCCGTAGAAAAAAATCATAAAAAAACATTTGGTGAGCCTTCTGAGGAATTGAAAAAAGGATTTGAATATCAGCTTTTCGATTTAACAAATGCTGCTCGTGCGATTCGTGGTTTACCTATCCTCACGTACGATGAATCAGTAAGTGACACCGCTCGGAAGCATAGTGAGGATATGGCTGTCCATAATTATTTTAGTCATGATAACTTACAGGGGCTAACTCCTTTTGACCGAATGGAGCAGGATGGTCTTAGCTTTACCTATGCTGGTGAAAATTTAGCATACGGACAAAGCAGCAGTATTTTTGCCCATGAGGGATTGATGAACTCACTTGGTCACCGTAAAAATATCCTAAGTCCAAATTATAGGAACTTAGGAGTCGGAACAGCTTTTAATGATACTGCTACACCTTACTACACCGAAAACTTTTTTACCCAGTAATAGTTAAAAAGAGGATCACGACTAAATGTCGGAACCCTCTTTTTTTATTTCACTTATTTTAAGTTAAATCCTTTACTTGCTAAGAAATCTTTTACATGGGGTCTGCGAGGACTTTCTAGGAAATCTGCCATTTGACTTGTCCAAGTAGATACCTTTTGGTTAGATCCACGACTCAAGTAATATTCCTTCATCGTTTCATCATACTCTTTCAGAAGCTCTCCGTACTTACCAGAATTATAATCATTTTCATGGAGAATAGCCTCCACTGGTAGACGTGGCTTCACCTCATTTTGTTGGTCAGGCACACCTAGTGTAATTGCGAAGAGTGGAAATACCCCTTCTGGCAGATTAAACAAAGCACTGATTTCATCTAACGCGTTTCTTACCCCACCTATGTAGCAGATGCCATAGCCTTTGTCTTCGGCAGCAATAACAAGGTTTTGCGCGAACAGGGCCACGTCTACCGTCCCTACAATTACATTTTCAACCGTATCAATTGTTATTTCTTTTTCTTGAATTTTGCCGGCTGCCTGTAATCGATTGAAGTCTGCACACATTAGGAGAGCTGCTCCTGCAGTAGCAAATTGAGTAGGGTTTTTGGATAGTCTACCTAGTTCTTCTTTTTTCTCCTCGTCGGAAACCCATATCACACTATAAGCTTGTACAAAGTGGGAGCTGGCTGCATGCTGAGCAGTTTCTATAAGCTCAACTACTTCTTCTCTCGACAGCTTATAATCTTTATATTTTCTCACGGAAGCATGTGCTCGTAACAGTTCTTGAACCATTAGTATTCCTTCTTTCGTTGTTTTTTCTAAAGTAAGTATAGCCTAATTTATTTTAAGAATGAAACAAATCACTCTCTAAGGAAACTGAATGGTTATTAAATACTGTAACTACTAAGCTATGGGCTTTGCTCAGTTTGTTAAATTAATTAAAAATAAGCACAGAAAGGGGATACCATTACTGTGCTTATTTCCATTATTCGTAACTACTAAGCTGAGTGTTCTCGTCAGAGGTAAATGCCCGAGACCTTGTTAGGAATCGTTTGCCCTCTACTCCTTCTAAAGAAAACATTCCTCCTCTTCCCTCTACCACATCAATGATTAGCTGGGTATGCTTCCAGTATTCAAACTGATTCTTGTGCATGTAAAAAGGAACATCCTCAATATGTCCTAAGAGTATATCCTGATCTCCGACAATTAGCTCCCCATTGGGATAGCACATAGGAGAAGATCCTTCACAGCACCCTCCTGATTGATGAAACATTAGGGGACCGTGCTTACTTTTCAATTGCTCGATTAGCTCTAGTGAAGCATCTGTTGCGATGACCCTTTCGACCATCTACACTCATCCTCTCTGTTGCTTAAAAGAATCCTAATTTGTTTTCACTATAGCTCACTAATAGGTTTTTGGTTTGTTGATAGTGACTGAGCATCATCAAATGATTTTCTCTGCCTATTCCAGACATTTTGTAGCCTCCGAAAGCAGCATGGGCCGGGTACTGATGATAACAATTTGTCCATACACGTCCTGCTTGAATAGCACGTCCAAAACGATATGCTGTATTCATATTGCGCGTCCAGATTCCAGAACCTAAGCCGTATAACGTGTCATTTGCTATCTCCAGAGCCTCTTCTTTCGTCTTAAATGTGGTAACAGACACCACTGGACCAAAAATTTCTTCCTGGAATATACGCATTTTGTTATGCCCCTTAAAGACGGTCGGCTTAATGTAATAGCCTTCTGCCAATTCACCTTCTAATGTATTCCGTTCGCCACCGATCAGGCACTCTGCTCCCTCTTGTTTTCCAATATCCAAGTAGGATAGAATTTTCTCCATTTGCTCTGTGGAAGCCTGTGCTCCCATCATGACATTAGGGTCTAAAGGATTTCCTATGTTAATAGACTCTACTCGAGCAATTACTCGTTCCATAAACTTATCGTAAATAGACTCTTGAATAAGCACCCTTGAAGGGCATGTACACACCTCTCCTTGATTTAAAGCGAACAATACAAAGCCCTCTATTGCTTTGTCTAAAAATGCATCATCTTCATCCATTATGTCCTCAAAGAAGATATTTGGTGATTTCCCACCAAGCTCTAGCGTTACTGGAATAAGGTTTTGAGAAGCATACTGCATGATTAAACGGCCAGTGGTAGTTTCTCCGGTAAAGGCAATTTTACTAATTCTAGGACTAGAGGCTAAAGGTTTACCAGCTTCTAAGCCAAATCCATTTACAATATTCACCACGCCAGCAGGGAGTAAATCCTCAATTAGCTCCATTAGCACTAATATAGAGGCTGGCGTTTGCTCTGCTGGTTTTAGCACGACACAGTTACCAGCTGCTAAGGCTGGGGCTAGCTTCCATACTGCCATTAGGATAGGGAAATTCCAAGGAATAATTTGTCCCACTACACCAAGAGGTTCATGGAAATGATATGCAACTGTATCATTGTCTATTTGGCTAAGCCGACCTTCCTGTGCTCTAATAGCTCCAGCAAAATAACGAAAGTGGTCAATAGCTAAAGGTAAATCAGCATTTAAAGTCTCCCGTACCGCTTTACCGTTGTCCCAAGTCTCTGCAATTGCCAACATCTCTAGATTTTCTTCTAAACGGTTAGCAATTTTGTTTAAAATATTTGATCGCTCAGTTACCGATGTCAATCCCCAAGCTTCCTTGGCTGCATGAGCTGCATCTAAAGCCAATTCAATATCCTCCGATGTGGAACGAGCAACCTTTGTAAATACCTTTCCTGTCACAGGTGTGACATTCTCAAAGTACTGTCCATTTACCGGTGGTGTCCACTCTCCGTTGATATAATTATCATACTTGTCCTTAAAAGAAACCTTTGCCCCTTCAGTATTAGGAAATGCATAAACCATCCCAATTCCTCCCCCACATTTTTTTGCGCATTTAAATAATATGCAAAAGAATAATTATGTATGCGCTTACAATTTTACTTTTCTTGAAGATGAATCTTATATCCCTCCTCTACTAATATCAATCTCACAATAATATTAACAGATTAAAATGAATATTCAAACTATATAATTTGATAGACTTATTTAAAGGTGGGCTCTGTTATTTTCATAATTCCTCTATACAGACACGTGCAAATATAAAGCCTTCATTATACTTTTCAGACAGGACCACATAAATTTAAATAGATAGATTAAAACCATCGGTAACATTTTTTGGATAATTTTATTAATATATAGAAAACACTCTTTTAATTATTTGAATTATTTTATAAAATAGAAGAATGGCTATTTTTTAGAAAAGAGGAGATTAAATTGAGTGATATAGCGATTGAGCTAGCAAAAGTTAAAATACCTCACAGAAAAACCCCCAAAAAAGTTGTTGCTGGGCGCATGATCATGATAGCAATTGGAGCTATCCTGATGGCGGTCGGTCTAGAACTTTTCTTAGTTCCCAATCAAATTCTCGATGGTGGAGTAGTAGGAGTTTCTATTATTATTTCACATTTAACTGGAGTAAGATTAGGAGTTTTTATCTTCATACTAAACATCCCATTCTTTTTCCTAGGATACAAGCAAATCGGAAAAACCTTTGCCCTATCCACTCTTTTTGGAATTACTATACTGTCACTCTGTACATCTTATTTGCACCATATTGATGCTTTTACAAAGGATTTACTCCTATCAACTGTATTTGGAGGCATCGTCCTAGGAGTCGGAGTAGGATTAGTTATTCGTCATGGAGGTTCCTTGGATGGCTCTGAAATTTTAGCTATTCTTTTTAATAAAGCATTACCTTTTTCAGTTGGCGAGATTATTATGATTATAAATCTAGTCATATTCTCTGTTGCCGGTTTCGTCTTCACTTGGGAGCAAGCTATGTATTCCTTTTTAGCCTACTTTGTAGCATTTAAAACTATTGATATCGTTATTCAAGGTTTAGATGAATCTAAATCCGTCTTTATTATTAGTGATAAAGTTGAGATTATTGGTGATACTGTCATGGACCGTCTTGGTCGGGGAGTAACATATCTTCATGGTGAAGGTGCCTATACAGGAGATAGTAAGAAGGTAATCTTTACAGTTGTTACTCGATTAGAGGAAGCCAAGCTAAAATCTATTGTGGAAGAAATAGATTCCCATGCATTTTTAGCAGTCGGCAACATAGCCGAGGTACAAGGCGGCAGATTTAAGAAAAAAGACATTCATTAACAAGAAAAGCGTAATCGCCTATCTCTGCCCCGACAGGCAAATGGGGAAAAGCGAGGAGGCAGCTCCTCAGCCACCGCAGCTTTTATCCATTTGACCCGAGGGGCAAGGCGATGAAGCTAGACAACAAGAAAAGCGTAATCGCCTGTCTCTGCCCCGACAGGCAAATGGAAAAAAGCGAGGAGGCAGTTCCTCAGCCACCGGAGCTTTTAGCCATTTGACCCCGAGGGGCAAGGCGATGAAGCTAGACAACAAGAAAAGCGCAATCGCCTGTTATTAACACTACTTTTTATTTTGCATATTTAAAACCCCGTACCTTGTAGAAGGATACGGGGTTTTATTGGTTTTAAGCTAATGATTCTTCTTTATCTAACATAGTTCCAGTTTCAGCAAATTTCGTGTGGAAAGAAAATGCTTTTTCTAATACATGAGGAGTTTGTCCACCTCTAGTTAGGGCCTCCACAAAATAACTGCTTAACTGGTCTCTATACATTGGATGCACACAATTATTAATAATTAAAGATGCGCGCTCTCGAGGAGCTAAACCGCGTAAATCAGCATAGCCTTGCTCTGTCACTACTACATCAACGTCATGCTCGGTATGATCTACATGAGATACAAAAGGAACGATACTAGAGATATTTCCACCCTTAGCAATAGACTTGGTTACAAATATAGCCAGTTTGGCATTGCGTGCAAAGTCTCCAGAACCTCCGATACCATTCATCATCTTTGTACCACATACGTGAGTAGAGTTTACATTTCCGTAAATATCAAACTCTAACGCTGTATTAATAGAGATTAGTCCAAGACGACGGATTATTTCTGGATGATTTGTAATCTCCTGTGGTCTTAGTACAAGCTTTTCACGATATTGATCGAAGTTACCGAATACCTGGTTCATCTTTTCTTCTGATAGTGTAATCGAACATCCAGAAGCAAAGTCGACCTTTCCTGCATCGATCAAATCAAAAACAGAGTCCTGCAATACTTCGGAGTAAACCTCAAGGTTCTCAAATTCCGAATCGATCATTCCGTGTAATACGGCATTAGCAACAGAGCCTATACCAGCTTGAATAGGCGCTAGCTTCTCTGTGAATCTTCCAGCCTTTACTTCCTCACGAAGGAAAGAGATTAGGTGATCTGCCATTTCCTTTGTTTCCTCATCTGGAGGAACAATTGTAGATGGAGAATCTAAATACTTAGTAAAAACGATTCCTTTAACCTTAGATGCATCAAAAGGAATACCAATGGTACCAATTCGTTCACCTACGGAGGTTACAGGGATTGGTTGTCTATTGTCTCCTTGTGCGACTGGCTCATAAACATCATGTAAGCCTTCGAATTCCTCAAGTTGCGCTAAGTTTATTTCAATAATAATGTTATTTGCATGAGTAACAAAGGTTGCAGAGTTACCAACTGAAGTAGTTGGTATAATCATTCCATCCTCTGTGATTGAAACCGCTTCCACAATAGCGAAGTCAATTGTAGGTAAAACACCGTTACGAATTAATTCGGATGTATGAGATAAGTGTTGGTCAACAAATAGATGATCACCTGCATTAATATGCTTTCTCATAGTTGCATCCGCCTGGAATGGTAAACGTTTATTAATAATTCCTGCTTCTGATAGAAGCTTATCTATGTCAGAGCCTACTGAAGCTCCTGTAAATACGTTAACTTTAAAAGTATCTTTCTTAGCTCTATCTACTAATGCTAATGGCACCGCTTTCGCATCACCCGCACGTGTAAATCCGCTTAATCCTAAAGTCATTCCGTCTTGAATCCACGAAGCCGCTTCTTCTGCGCTTACTATTAAGCTATGTAATTTAGTATTTTTAATACGATTAAGTTCTTTTAACATACAGACATCCCCCTCATTAGTTGCCTTGTCTAATTATTTTACTTCGTATCGTCACAAATTTGATAAAAACAGTCAAAGACACTTATAAAATGGATGAAGCAGAAAAAATAATGACTAAAACAGAATGGATTTTAAAAAAATTCATATTTTGCTATATCAAAAAAAGGAATAAATAAAAAAAGCTTGAATAAAAAGAGATTAACCCCTTATCCATGCCTTCTTTTTAAAAACCTAATAATTTCCTAAAATAGCTAGAATACGACTGGCTAACGGATACCTTTTCTCCGGTTTGCATAGCTAATACAAAGGTAGAATGTGTATCCGGGTATATTTCTTTAATCTGATGCACATTGACGATAAAAGAACGGTGACACCGTATAAAGGATTCTCTTGGTAGTCTATATTCAAAATCCTGGAGTGAGCCAGCATGTGTACCAGTAAAATTTTTAGTCACGATTCTCGTTTTTCGATCTCTTGCTTCCAGATAGATAACATCTGAAAAAGGAACAGGCATCCAGCCGTCTAGTGTTTTGACTGTAATAACTGATTTTCCATCCGTCAGAGCAGGATAGATGGCTAAAACAGTTCCTTCTACCTCACCGTTGTGCTGCAAGGGTACAGCCATCCCATGATAAGGAATCCCAAACATTTCTCGATTGATAAATTCAGAGACCTTTTGGTTACTATGCAGCGCTTTATATGCTAGAGTTCCTTCCTTTATAGGGTCCCCTGGTTTTATCTTTAAATCAATGCGTGTGCTTGGTCTATAGTATATATACTTTTCTTTGTCTGAAACGGCTATGGATATTTCGTCCGAAAATAACTGGCCAACTACATCTAAAAGTCCACCTAAAGAGAGCTCGTGCACCCTTTTTTCCCCCTTTCACTACTTTGATTCACATACTAAAATCTCTCGCTCAAACTGTTGTTTCGTTGTAATACAGCGATCCTTTATGTGAAGACCAATCGATTCTAACCGATCATCCATAGATTCGATTGTGACAATGACTACCCGCTTAGCAATTCTTTTCGCATGCTTTAAGATGGTCAGTTGTTCCTCCCAGGACGCATGAGTATATAGATTATAAGGTAAATCGATAATCGCTACGTCATAATTTTCCTCTATGTCTTGAATAGCACCCTTCTCTACCTGTCCGGTTAGCCCAAAATAAGCCAGATTTTCTCTGGATCCTATACAAACTAATGGATTAATATCTCTTCCTACAATATCAATATCCATAGATCTCGCTTCTACTAGGACAGTTCCAATTCCACAGCACGGGTCGATTGCTCGTACGCCTGAAGGATGAGGAACTGCTATATTAGCTACAGCTCTAGCTACTCTCGTACTTAGGGCAGTAGAATATTCTTTTGGTTTTTTTATATGATTAAACCAAATAGGTTCACTCTTTGCATAAGTACCAAAATACCATCGCTGTTGGTATGGAGCTATTGCAAAGAATTGTTCTGGATTATGAAGGTCAAAATCTCCCTTCATCTCTGACCCAATAGCTCTTTCAATATGGAGACGCTCCTTGTTTTCAATCTTATCCTCACCTTGCCTATCATTTATCTTAAGAAAGATCACTTTGTTGGTTTCTCCTTCTTTACCAAATAAATGGGCTGCAGCAATAATTTCTTCTACAGTGTCCCCCTCCGCTAAGATATCCATTCTTCCCTTCATGAATGGACTTCTACTTGGATCTATCTTTGTATCACTTTTAAGTATTTTCATGTCTGTATCGTACCCAAAAAAAGAGCGCATCTCTAGATGACAAAGAGAGCGTTCTGCATCGTTATAAGCAAATGTATAAATAAATGACGGATGATCGTTTAAATTTTTCAACGTATTACCTCCAATAATATCTTCATTATAACATGTGGTACTTTTTAAAGTCCGTTATCATAACCCAATAGTTCATTAGCATAAAAAGGAAGTATAATAAGAATAGACTGTAATTTTCAGAACTATTAGATATTTAAAAAGGGGATAAGCGAATGGACTTTGATGTAATCGTTGTAGGAGCCGGCTTAGCAGGGCTCGTGGCAACAGCAGAGTTAGTAGATGCGAGAAAGCGAGTTTTGTTAGTGGATCAAGAACCGGAAAGTTCCCTAGGCGGTCAAGCCTGGTGGTCGTTTGGAGGGTTATTTCTTGTAGATTCTCCTGAACAAAGAAGGATGGGTATTAAGGACTCCTATGAGCTCGCATGGCAGGACTGGTTGGGGACAGCGGGGTTTGATGGAGATAACGAGGAAGAATACTGGGCAAAAAAATGGGCAGAGGCTTATGTACGTTTCGCTCATGAAGAAAAAAGAGACTGGTTGCACGGAAAAGGTATTCGTTTCTTCCCTGTTGTAGGATGGGCAGAGCGTGGTGGATATTTAGCACAAGGACATGGCAATTCAGTTCCTCGCTTCCATATCGTGTGGGGGACTGGTCCTGCCATTATCTCCCCTTTCGAAAAACATGTGCGAAAAGCTATTTCCGATGGATTAGTTACTTATAAGCCACGACATCAAGTAGAGCATTTGATAACTAATAACGGTACGGTCACCGGAGTTAGTGGCTCCATTTTAGTACCGAGTAACATAGAACGAGGACAACCTAGCTCCAGAGAAGTGATGGGCAAATTTGACTACAACTCTAAAGCTGTAATAGTAACAAGTGGAGGTATAGGTGCTAATCTTGAACTAGTACGGCAAAATTGGCCTGCACGTCTTGGGACCCCTCCTACTAATATGATTTCTGGGGTTCCAGAGTATGTAGACGGTCGAATGATGGGAATTACAGAAAAAGCAGGCGGTCGTTTAGTCAATAAAGATAGAATGTGGCACTACACGGAAGGCATTAAAAATTGGAACCCAATCTGGAAAAACCATGGAATTCGTATACTACCAGGTCCCTCTTCTATTTGGTTAGATGCAGAGGGTAATCGCTTTCCTGCTCCTAACTTTCCAGGCTTTGATACATTAGGTACATTAAAGGCCATCCAGGACACTGGATATGATTACTCTTGGTTTATACTTACCGAAAAAATTATCGAGAAGGAGTTTGCACTATCGGGCTCAGAACAAAATCCTGACCTTACTGAAAAAAGCATTAAACAAGTGCTAAAACGAGTTTTACCAGGTCCAACAGCTCCCGTTAAGGCTTTTATGGATAAGGGTGAGGACTTTGTCGTTGCTACTAATTTGAAAGACCTTGTAGATGGAATGAATAAAATTGTCGGCAATAGCTTATTAAACTACGAACATATAGAAAAGCAAATTTTAGCTCGTGACCGTGAAATGGATAATAAGTTTACAAAGGACTTACAAATCACTGCACTAAGGGGAGCCCGTCATTATCTTGGAGACAAGCTCATACGTGTAGCAGCACCACATAAAATGTTAGATGAAAAAAATGGTCCGTTGATTGCAGTTCGTTTGAATATCCTAACTCGTAAAACATTAGGGGGACTTCAAACAGATTTAGGTGGTCGTGTACTGAGTTCAGAAGGAAATCCAGTCCCCGGACTCTATGCCGCTGGAGAGGTCACCGGCTTTGGAGGTGGAGGAATGCATGGATATCGAGCCTTAGAGGGAACTTTTTTAGGGGGATGTCTGTTCACCGGTAGAGAAACAGGCAGGGCTTTGGCCAAGGACTTATCCAAGTAATATAGAAAAAACTTTGACTACCGTCTGTCAAAGTTTTTCTTTCGGAAAAGAATATGCTCTTTATACTTCCTTACATAAGTATTGATATATTTCGTAGCCTATTTGAGAAAGGATCCTTTTGGATAAGACATCATCCTCCTTCTCCGATAGTACCGTTGCAACTAGTTTTCTATTCCCTACATAAAATATTCCTACATCATGACGAGTGCCTGGTATCCAGCCAGTCTTATTTGCAAATTCCCAAGCGGGCATTCCATTGTCAAAATTGGCATATGGAGAAGGAAGCTTTTCAGGCAAACAATCTCGTACTTGCTGCTTTTTCATCATGTCTATCATTTGCTCACTTGCTTCTTGACTAACCAATTCTCCTTGAGCCATTTTAGATAGTAAGATACCAACATCTTTTGCAGCAATTCTATTAGAGCCAAGTGGATTTGGCTTACTCAGCATAAGCTTGTTATAAAATGTACTATATTCCATACCAGCTTCCTTCATTGTCTGCTGTATACTTTCTGCTCCAACTAAATCTATTAAAAGGTTTGTAGCTGTATTGTCACTTTGAATAATCATCAGAAGTATAATATCTGATAGTGGTAGTGATATACCAGGGGTTAAATGCTGGAGCACTCCCGATCCTCCTACATACTCATCCTTTTCCAGTATGATCAAATCAGACAATGACATTTGTTGACGTTCCACTGCCTGAAAAACGGCAGCCATAATCGGAACCTTAATTACACTAGCTGCATAAAACAGCTCTTGTTCATTGTGCTCCCACTTTTCACCTGTATTCAAATCCTCTAATACAATTCCCCAAGTCCCCTTGGACGGCGCAATCAACTTTTGAACCTTGCTTCTAAGCTCCTCCACTACCCAGCCTCCTCTAGTCATTCTATTTCTTTTATTATAGACTAAAGTATATTATATTTTTCGAAAATTTAATCTACAAGGAGGATTTACATGACTCAATTATTACTATTACAAAAAGTAATTGACTATATAGATGATCACATAAAGGAGGATATGAAAACTGATAACCTAGCACAGCTTAGCGGTTATTCCCCCTACCATTTTTCTCGTATTTTTCATCAAACTACTGGTTATACACCCATGGATTATGTACAAAAAAGGAAGCTACAATTCGCTTTGGGAGATCTCTTACAGGGGAAAAGAATTATTGACATAGCAGTTGAATATGGATTTGAAACACATGCTGGATTTACTAAATCGTTTAAACGCTGCTTTGGTAGTCCCCCAAGCTTGTATAGAATGCATTGCCCTATATCATTTCCACAAAAGTTGTGTTTAGAAAGTCTTCTACAAAAGAAAACAGGTGGAATTGTTCTTCAGCCTAAGATTATATCTGTCCCTCCTTTTACGGTTGCAGGAAAGACATTTGAAAGCCAGTTAAAGAATATAACTTATACCAGAGATGCTCCTGCATTTTGGGATCAAAGAATACCTTCTGAAGAATCTATTGAGACTACTTTATATAATCTTCTGTCCCCTAAAATACATGGTGAGTATTGCTTTAATCTTAGCGGACCAGAGCTTGAAGATCACTTCACCTATCTTTTTGCTGTAAATTATGACGAAGGAACAACCATACCAGAAGGAATCATTAAGTTACATGTGAAAGCAGCAACATATGCAGTATTTAAAACTCCTTTGGTACTAGAAAAGCAATTTGTTTCCTCTATCAAAGGAACTTGGCAATATATTTTAGAGGATTGGCTCCCGAACTCACATTATGAAGTAGATGAAGATAGTTACGATTTTGAATACTATGATGAACACTGCCATGATTGGGAATATGACAAAATCTATATGGAAATTTACCTGCCGATTATAGAGAAACTATAAGGTTTGCAGGAAATTTGAAACACTAGTCCTTAGCTTTCTTCAAAAGAATACGATATAAGAACAGGACTGGGCTTAAAATTATTGCACTTACTATAATAGCCGTCCTTATAGTAAAGCTTATGGCAATATAGCCAACAAACGGTCCTCCACTTATTTGCCCTATTGCATCGACTTGCCCTTTAACAGAGAAAAATGTTGCTCGAGTCGAAGAGTCTGGAATGATTTTATTTAACCAAATGTCCTCTAATGGGTACATTACCTTTCGACTAACTTGTATGATTACATAGCAAATAAACAAACCAATAAAATAGTTCGAAAATGCAAAGCCTATTAATGCTACCACTATACTGGAGCAGCCGATAAAAAGAGCGATATATATTCGTTGCAATTCTTGATAAACTGTACTTTTATTTAAAAAGTGAAGCAGCATAAATGATAGCAGTACTACCACTAATTGAATTCCTCCAGTCAATAGCACCAGTTGTTCCATGGGCAAGGTAGTTATTTTAGCCATTTCTAATAGATGAGGAAGCCACAAACGATCAAAACCTTCACTATAAAAACCTACAAACAGAGCGATTAGAAATAGCATACGAAGTATAAAGCTAGTTCTAGAGAAAAGAATAATTTTCTCTAAATTCTCTTTCATTGTCTCCCATGCACTAATTCTTTCGCTTCTTTTCAAAGGTTTAAAATGATCCTCCTGCATAAAAATTATTAGAATAACAGCCAAACTGATCATACATAATCCTCCAACAATAATTGGGAGATTTATCATGTAGTAGCCGATTAATATGCTTAATGGAATGGCAACTAATTGACCTAGGTTCCCAACCTTAGCTCCTCTCATATATGCCAAGGAGGCTTTTTCTTCTCCTACTTCATCAGCTATCCATGCTTGCAAAGACCCGCTAGTAAAGGTATACCCTATCCCCCATACCACTTGAGCCAATATAACCGTCAAAAAATATGGAAACAAGCCTTCTAATAAAAAGCCAGCTCCTATTAGAAAATAACCAATGATAATGGATAATTTTCGACTCTTTAAGTCAGACACGATACCAGTTGGAATCTCAAAGAGAAATACGGTTATCTCCAACACAGTTCCCACTAAAACAAGTTGCAACGGATCCAGCTTAACAACACTTACTTGATACAACAAACTGACTGTAAATATAAAAGTAAAAAATAATTGCGATAGAAAGCAAATATAAATATACAGCCGATATGGATTCTTCAAACTACTCATTTACCTCACCTCTCCACTTGATTATAAAAAGAGAAGCAGTCCACGACTTATCCAAATTTGCTATATTGACTAACTTTTTTTATGTTATAGTGAAAGAACAATTAAATAATGTGTAGATTTAGGTGTTCTTTTAATTGCAAAAGAACTTAAAAGGGAAGTTCGGTGGAAGACCGACGCTGTCCCGCAACTGTAAATGTGAGCAATACTTTATAAACCACTGTATGTATGGATACTACGGGAAGGAAGGTAACGCGATGACCCTGAGCCTGGAGTCCTGCCTATTTCAAGAACACACCACGACCCTACGAGGATAGGAGGTGTTAAGTGCAGCTATGACCAAGCAAAGCTTGAAAATACTGTCGTACGAAAAAACATAATAAAATCCACTGGAGTGAATAGACTCCTTATTTAATCGTGGTTTTTATTTGTTTCCTAGCGTACTGACTATTAAATCATACTAACTAAGCATCCTCTTTTATAAAAAAGAGGATGCTTTTTATGTTAAAAATGAAAGGATTTTGGAAATGAGAAAAGAGATTTTTATGGAGCAATTTAAGCAAGTATTAATGACAAACCAGGTTGCAAGTACCTCGATATCTCTACAGTCTACCTTTGAGGAAATGAAAAAAGAAATTGAGCTTAACTCAGTATGGAGTATAGAAGAAAGAAATCTTTTTCTTCACCACTTAAATGTTGCCCACCGTCAGATTAAACAAGAGATTGCTGGAATAGAGCAGGAATAAATAAAATACATATGTCAGTCAATTTCATAAATAGAGCTTTACCGATTAACACGAGCATTTTATCCGTATTGATTGTAGCGACAGACGGCGACTCCTACGGGATAAGTGAGACAGATAGACATCACAACCACGCGCGTAAGCGATGGGTGATGGCTTATCGCTCACCCCGCGGAAAGCATCCGTCAGAGCGGAAGTCAATTATGCTTCTACACATATAAAAGCATATATAAATCATTGTTTTCTACTATTTGTTCGTGTTTTGCTTTTTAAATATGAATTATGAAATTGACACTTAAAATAATTAAAAAAGCGAACCAATGACGTTAGTCATTTGGTTCGCTAATTACTATAGATCTTGATAATCCCTTTGATATTTACCGCCATCTTTAACCTCTGAATGATACAAAGCCTTTAGAGCAAAGCTTTTTTCTAAATCATGCTCCTTCATTACTTCCTTCAATCTTTTAGCTAAATCAGGACTGAACTTAACAAGCTCTTCCATTTTAGATTTTGAATATTGCATTACATTACCTCCCCACTATCATTGTTTATACAGTATAGCACTTTGTATTAAAGACATACGAAAATTTCAGTTTAGGCTAATTAAAATTGGCTCACTCCAACTCCTAAAATAGACAATCACATTTTTTCCATTTTCGCATAAATTAATTTGACAATTCAAATAATATGAGTTAACCTATTGAACAAATGTTTCCTTAAGGAAAATAATTATCCCGCATGTAATTTATATTTTTTTATTCTAAAAGGTTCCTTTAGGAAATTATTTATAACAAAGGAAAAGGAGTGTAGTAAATGAAAAAAATATTTTTATTATTTTTTGCTATGGCTTTATTGGTTGGATGTAATGACAAAAACAATGGAAAGGCTGAAGTTGATAAGCCACTAGTAGTTACAACTACAGGTCAAGTTGCTGATGCCGTAAAGAGGATTGCCGGGGATATGGTAGAAGTTAAATCCTTGATGGGACCAGGAGTAGACCCGCATCTTTACAAGGCGACTCAAGGGGATTTACAAGTATTAGAGGACGCGGATATCATTTTTTACAATGGGCTAGAGCTTGAAGGAAAAATGAGTGATATTTTTGAGAAGATGAAAAAAGAGAAATCGGTAGTTGCCATTGGAGAAGTAGTTCCAAAGGAGAGAATTTTAAATGACGAAGCTCATCCTGAACTATTTGATCCCCATATTTGGTTTGATATAGATGTGTGGAAGATTGCAACTCAGGAAATCACCAAAACACTTACAAAAGAATTCTCTACTAACGAAGAGCAATTTAAGGAAAATGAAATTAAGTTTTTTCAAGAACTAGATGAGCTAAATGAATGGTCGAAAGAACGTATTAGTGAAATACCAAAGGAGCAGCGAGTGCTTGTTACTGCCCATGATGCATTTAACTACTTTGGTGAAAGTAATGGAATGGAAGTCAGAGGTTTACAAGGTCTTAGCACAGATGCCGAGTATGGATTAAAGGATATACAGAACGTCGTAAACTTCTTAGTAGAGCAAAATATTAAAGCAGTATTTATTGAATCCAGCGTTTCTGATAAAGCCATGAATGCTGTCATTGAAGGTGCAAAGGAAAAAGGACACACGATACAAATTGGAGGAGAGCTTTACTCGGATGCCATGGGTGCTGAAGGAACAGAGGAAGGAACTTATATAGGAATGTATAAGCATAATGTCAACACAATAGTTGATTCACTTAAATAGGAGGTAGCAAAATGAACGCATTACAGGTAAAGGATTTATCTGTAGCTTATGAGGAAAAGATAGTTTTAAGCGAAATTAACCTAACTATTCCCAAGGGACAGATTACTGGGATTATTGGACCAAACGGAGCTGGTAAATCTACACTGATTAAAGCAGTGTTAAATCAGCTTCCCAATAAAACAGGTACCGTTTCTATATTAGAGCAACCACTTAATCCAAAAGATCTCCTTGTAGGGTATGTCCCTCAAAGAAATGCAGTAGATTGGGACTTCCCAACTAATGCTTTAGACGTTGTCTTAATGGGAAGATACGGTCATATTGGATCTATTAAAAGACCATCTGCTAAGGATAAGGAAATAGCTTTAAGCTGCTTAAAGAATGTGGGAATGGAAGCTTTCGCAGATCGTTCCATCGGCCAACTATCTGGCGGACAACAACAGCGTGTCTTCCTCGCTAGGGCTCTCGCACAAGAAGCAGAGGTTTACTTTATGGATGAACCATTTGTGGGAGTAGATGCAGCCACAGAGCGAACTATTATTTCCATTTTAAAAAAGTTAAAATCTCAAGGAAAATCAGTCTTTGTAGTTCATCACGACCTCCAGACAGCAGCTGACTATTTTGATTGGATTGTTTTACTAAATCAAACAATTATAGCCTCAGGTCCTACCGTTCTTACGTTTACACCAGATAATCTGCAGGAAGCATATGGTGGTAAATTATTCTTCATGGACCAAGCAAGCTCGGGTAAAACTGCTGAAGAGGTGAAAAACTAATGTTGACAGGTAACCTTCTTTGGGTACTCGCAGGAGCTATTCTTTTAGGGATAGCAGCAGGTTTAAATGGAACGTTTGCCTTTCTCCAAAAGCAAAGCTTGGTCGGAGATGCTGCAGCGCATGCAGCACTCCCTGGCATTGCGCTTGCCTATCTTATTTTTGAAAAAAAAGATTTGCCTATTCTCATGTTAGGTGCTGCTATTACAGCTGCCCTTTCTGTCTATCTAATTCAATGGATCGTCAATCATTCTAAGCTAAAAGCTGATGCTGCAATTGGGTTAATACTCTCTGTATTTTTTGGAGTTGGTATAGTTTTAATAACTATTGTTAACCAAAGTGGTACTGGAAACCAAAGTGGGTTAAATGACTTTATCTTTGGAAAGGCTGCAACAATGGCTAAAAGTGACCTCATTTGGTTATCTAGCAGCGCTATATTAATCATCCTAATGTGCTTGCTTTTCTTTAAGGAATGGAAGCTCATGATTTTTGATCCTATTTTTGCAAAGGGTATTGGCTTACCAGTGGAGCGTCTGCGCATTCTATTGACGGCTTTAACAGTTCTGACAATCGTAACTGGTATTCAGGCAGTAGGAGTTATTTTAATGGCAGCCATGCTAATCATACCTGCAGCTGCTGCAAGATTTTGGTCTAGCCATCTAGGAATAATTTTGGTGACTAGTGCTTTTTTTGGAGCACTGTCTGGAGCATTAGGCACTATGATAAGCTCTCTTCGCACTGGTTTATCTACTGGTCCTATTATTGTCTTAGTAGCCGCTACCTTCTTTCTACTATCCTACTTTTTTGCACCTACTAGGGGCCTTATTTCTAAGCTTCATAAAAAGCGTACGTTTAAAAGGCAGCGCATTGTAAATGAGGTGACTAGCCATGAATGAGTTTTGGGTTTTATTAACCGGATCGCTTGTAGGAATAACGTGTGGCTTAACAGGCGTTTTTCTCATACTTAGAAAGACAGCCATGATAGCTGATGCCATAAGTCATACAGTATTATTTGGTATTGTAGTGGCCTTTATGGTTACCCAATCCTTAAACGGGGCTTGGATGCTAATTGGGGCTGCCCTTGCTGGTTTACTTACTACTTTTCTAGTGCAGCTCCTTCAATCAGGTGGATTGCAAGAGGATGCTGCTATTGGAGTAGTCTTTACTTCTCTTTTTGCCTTAGGCGTATTACTAATCACCTTATTCGCTGGCAATGTACATTTAGATGTGGAACATGTGCTGATGGGGGAAATTGCATTTGTCCCTTGGGATACATGGAGTATTTTAGGCATTGAAATGCCTAAAGCAGTTTGGATGCTAATGTTTGTACTATTACTTAATATCGCTTTCCTTGTTTTATTTTATAAAGAGATTAAATTGTCTACGTTTGATCCTGTTTTCGCTTTGTCAATAGGCGTGCCTATTATTGGTATGCATTACTCTTACATGACTCTTGTCTCCCTTACTACTGTCGCTGCATTTGATAGTGTGGGTGCAGTTCTAGTAGTTGCTATGCTTATTGGACCTCCTGCTACAGCCTATTTAATGAGTAAAAGTGTACAAGGAATGATTATTTGGAGTATGACATTCGGTATCACTGCAGCTATTACTGGATACTACTTAGCAAAGCTTTGGAACACCTCCATCGCTGGTATGATGGCAGCGATGATTGGTGTGCTATTCATGCTTGTATTTTTATTTAAGCCTCATGATGGCTTGGTTTCAAAAGCTGTTAAGCGACGCCGAGGAAATGGTTTAAAAGCATTTTCTAGATAGTACTCTCTCACCTTTTGTTTCACCTTTCGTTTGTTATAATACAAGGAAGGACAAAACAAAAGGTGATCATATGCATAAAACAATTGGAATTTTAGCACATGTTGATGCAGGGAAAACTACATTTTCGGAGCAATTGCTCTTTCATACAAACTCAATAAGACAACAGGGTAGGGTCGATCATAAAGACTCCTTCCTTGATAGTCATACGATAGAAAAAGATAGAGGCATCACCATTTTTGCTGACCAGGGTGTCTTCTCCTATAATAATTCTACTTATTATATTATCGACACCCCTGGTCACGTTGATTTTTCTCCGGAAATGGAACGTGCTATTCAGGTCATGGACTATGCCATTGTATTAATAAGTGCTGTAGATGGAGTCGAAGGACATACTGAGACAGTTTGGCAGCTGCTCCGCAAGCATAAAATACCTACCTTCTTTTTTATCAACAAAATCGATTACGAAGATAGTGATCCTACTGCAGTTCTCCAGGAGATTAAAGCAAGTCTAAGTAAGGATGTTTGCCACCTAACTACTGGCTATACGGAGGAATTGATTGAATTTATTGCTGAGCGAGATGAGGCTCTTATAGAAGCCTACATGGATAATAGGTTCACTGAACAGCTATGGACAACAAAGTTCAAGCAAATGATTAAGGAATGTGACGTATTTCCTTGTGCATTCGGATCAGCCTTAAAGGATATTGGAGTATCAGAGTTTTTGGAAGCTATTGATAAACTTACGGAAACAAACTATAACTCCAGCCCAAATTTTACCGCTCAGGTATACAGGATTCGTCACGACGAAAGTGGAAATCGCGTAACCTTTCTAAAGTTGTTAAGTGGAAAGCTGAAAGTAAGAGATGAGGTAACTATCGGAGACGCATTAGAGAAAATAACTCAGATACGTCAATATAGTGGTAGCAAATTTAAAACAATAGATGAGGTAAAAGCAGGTGAACTAGTGGCTGTGACAGGATTAACAGTTGCCTCTATTGGAGATACAATTGGTGCTATTCATCATAAGACCCATTTCGATTTAATACCTACCTTAAAATCAAAGGTCGTCTTTGATCCTTCTATACATGTTAAAGAAGTACTAAAATCTTTTAGACTTTTAGACGCGGAGGACCCTTCTCTACAAGTTTTTTGGGATGAGTATTTTCAAGAGGTACACGTACACGTTATGGGGGTCATTCAGCTCGAGGTGCTCGCTCAAATCGTTAAAGAGCGTTTCCAAATGAATGTGACGTTTGGGGAGCCTAAAATTTTATATAAAGAAACGATTGAGGAGTCTGTCAAAGGCTACGGTCATTTTGAGCCATTGAAGCATTATGCTGAGGTACACCTTTTAATCGAACCTGCAGAGCGGGGTTCTGGAGTTACCTTCCACAATGTGTGCCATGCCAATGATTTGTCTATAGGTAACCAAAACCTAGTAAGGCATCACCTTTTAGAAAAAGATCATCATGGACTACTGACTGGCTCTGCATTGACAGACGTAAAGATTACTTTGCTGACAGGACGCGGACATAATGAACATACCTCTGGTGGTGACTTTAGAGAAGCTACATACCGAGCATTACGACAAGGATTAGAGAAGGCAAAAAATGTTCTCTTAGAGCCTTTTTATGATTTCAAAATTAAAGTGGAGATGGATTTAATCGGAAGAGTTTTATCGGATATTCAGCAGGCACATGGGACATTTGAGTCGCCTGAAAATATTGGCGATAAGGTTATCATAAAGGGAAGAGTGCCTGTTGCTACTTTTATGAATTATAGTACTACCTTTGCATCCTATACTCACGGGAAAGGAACGTTGAACCTATTGTTTAGTGGATATGACCGTTGTCATAACCAAGAACATATAGTTGAAAGAATCGGATACAACAAAGACGCGGATCCGGAATACACCTCAACCTCTATCTTTTGTGCCAAGGGTACTGGATATAAGGTACACTGGGATGAAGCAGAAAAGGCAATGCATTGCTTATAAAAGGAAAGGGTGCATGAAATTTAATTCCATGCACCTTTAATAGGGAATTATTGATAAAATGATGCGTTATCTCGTTAGAAGATGTCCCTTCAGAAATTATTTCGATATAACTTCTCCAATTCCCTAAAAGAAGCCTGATTTCCCGTAGGCTTCTTTTATAATTCAGAACGATATATCATCAAACGCTCATTGCTGTTTTCTTCATAATGCTTAGGAATATGTATTTCCTTCCATAACTCGAAAACAGTCTCCCGCTCCAAAAATTCAATATAGTCTGAGGTTGGATAGTAGAGAATAATATCCATGGTCCTCGGATGTTCTTCCAACGACTCTAAAATATTATGAACTACCTTTTGAAATATAGGAGTGGAGAAAGGATTAAAGAAATAGAAACAGTCTTCCTGTGGCCCTATCTTGTACTCCTCTGCTAAACAACATTCAAAGCTAATAGAAGCTCGCGTTGGCTTTGCTCTTTCCGTATACTTCATGAGGTTTTCCATTGACTGCTGGTAAAGCTGCCCACTCATCTCTATCCCTGTTACAGAAATGTGATGGAAATGATGAACGTAAAAAGGGACTCTTCCCTTACCACAACCGAAATCAACCAGCCCCTTCACCCTCTGCCATTCATACGCTTCAAACAATACTTTTAAAGCATCGTACGGGGTTGCCTCGTAACGATTATAATGGGAGGATTGATATTTCCATTCTCTCATTCCAACTGTCTGTATTCTTAATAATCGTTCATAATCAGATTCGTTCATTGCAACCTCCTTGATTCTTTTATTCGCCCAAAATATGCTGCTGGACCCAGTCATTTTTTTGACTATTAACCTCTTCTAGCAAGGATACTTTATACGGATTTCCTTTTGATACAATTGTCCCTGTAAAAGAAGGGTTTTCAATACGAATCATCACCTTGTCCTGTACTTCTCTTTTCGTGATTTGCAGCTTGGCTATACCACCGATATTTGTACTATCAAATTGCTGAGCAGAAAAAAAGTTACCTAGTGAGAAGAATACATGGCTTTCTCCCTTACTCGTTGTAATTTTTTCATAGGGCTGAATGACATGTGGATGATGACCAAAAATGATATCTGCTCCTGCATTAGCTAACAAATGGGCAAGCTCTCTTTGGTTCTGATTGGGCTCTAATGTATACTCTTCTCCCCAATGGATACTAACTACTACCACATCTACCTTTTTCCTTAAAGATTGGATGTCTTGCTCCATCTGCACATTGTTTATTATGTTCACTAAATATTCTTTGCCTTCTGGCACTCTATGTCCATTTAATCCGTAAGTATAACTTAAAAATCCTAGTTTAATATCCTTCACTTCAACTATTCGTTCCGTTTGTTGATCTTCTAGTGATTTATGAGCACCGATATAAGGAAGTTCATTTGCCTCCAATGTTTCTATAGCAGCTAATAAGCCCTCCTCCTTTTTATCCAACGTATGATTGTTGGCTAAGGATATTAAATCGAAGCCAACTGCTTTCAGATCACGAATAATATGGGATGGACTAGAAAAGTTAGGGTATCCAGATAATCCGAATGTTGTTCCTGCCGGTATGGATTCCTGGTTTGCAAGCAAAAAGTCCAGATTAGTAAGTTCTTCCTCCACATTTGCAAAGGATGGGAGAAAGCTAGAATAGTTATAGAGAGGACTATGCAATAATATATCTCCAACCATCCCTATTTCTATCTGATTTTCTTTATAAATCTGTTGAAAATTGGTTACTTGTTTTCCTGTAAAGTTTTCTTTCATAGGACTAACGATTTGTGCATTAAAAAAAGATAATACGATGATAAATACTAATAGAAAAGGGAGTAAAATTTTCAAAATGTTAACCTCCTCCTATCATCTTTATCTATTTCTTTGTCTAATATACACATATAAAAAACCGCCAGCACTTAGCAACCGCAAACAGGAATTAATAGTCATAGCAGACTCCATACCAACCATCTCTAATAAAACAATACCCATTTGAGGTGCTATAAACGCGACTAATGCCAATAATATATTATAAGTAGTAATACAATAAGTCCTTGACTGTTCAGGTGACTTCTCCAAAAGTAAATTAAACAGAATGAGTACAGTACCAGAAAGAAAGAAGCCCGATGTCGTTTGAATTATAGTTAAGTAATATAAATTGGTCGATAATACAACAAGAAAGGGTGTGGTAGCCATCCCGGCTGCTGCCCAAATGAACATTCGAAGATTGCTATATTTCTCTGCCCAGCGCCTCCATAAAGGAAAGGTAAAAAATTGCATGAGCATACTGCCCACCGAGAACATACTTATCCAAAAAATCGTAGCTCCTGCTATTCTAACATTATAAATATTGAATAGACCCCACGCCATCTGCCATGCAAAGTTAAAAAAGAGAGCTGCTGCTAAGAAAGAAACATATTTGGAATCTTTAAATATAGACCAATCCATTGATTTCTTTTTTTCAACGCTTTCATCTATTTGAACAGGTTCTTCTTCATGCTTCATAACAAAGTACACTTCTAATATTCCAAATAATAAGGCTACCAAAAACAAAATTTGATATGCACTTACACTTGCAGAAGCCTCTCTCATTACGATACCGATCATTAACGTGGCTACAAGACCAACTAAAGTCAACAATCGATTTCGATCACTAAAAAATTGACCTCTTCGCTCTTCTGCAATCATCCCACTGATAAACGTTTGCCAACCTATATTGGCAACGGTATTGGGTACACTGATAAGGGCAATAATAATTAAAAAAGACCAGGCCTGCATAGATGGCGAAGGCAAATAAATCACTAATACAATAAATAAGAAACATAATCTTGCAAGTAAAATTGACCCTGCGACTAGCTTCTTTTGAGTATAAGCTTTGTTCAAAAGGATAGCTGCAGGCACTGTCATTAGCAATGCGATTAGAGGAGGAAGTGAACTGATTAATCCAACCTGGTAGTTAGTTGCCCCTAATATAGTGATCGCAAAGATCGGGAAAAAATTATTAGAAAAATTTAAAGCAATAGTAGAAGCCATGCCATGATATATACTGACTTTCTCGTTATACGTTCTCAAAATTCATTCCGTCCATTTCATGTGAGATAGATAGAATTATATACCTCATTTCCAGGAAAACAAGAGTATTATTTACAAATATTCCCCTTATAAGTCTAACGAAAAAAATGCAATTTTAAACCAACTGTTAATAAAGCAATGTGTTAGACAATATTTCTTCATAGAAAGTACACAAAAGGGCAGCTTTAAATATTTCATTTTATTCGTTAAACCCTTAGAATATAAGGAGTTATCAGTTTTATCCTGATATGACAATTATAAAGTTTTCTAGTTTACAAATTGACTGGAAAGAGTATAATGGGTAGTTGGTACAGGACATTCATGTAACAATATGCTAACTTTAGCACTAATATAAACTGCTTCCCTTTTGTTTAAAGAAGATGGGGTGAACAAAAATGGCAATTACACAAGAGCCGGAGCTTACACTAGTTGAACATTTAGCTGAGCTTAGAAAACGCCTAATAATTATAGCAGCTACCTTTATCCTATCTCTTGCAGCAGGATTTTGGTTTGCTCCTAAAACATTAAACTTTCTTAAGCAACAGCCCACAGCAGCACATGTAGAATGGAACATATTCGGTTACACGGATGGTTTATTGATCTATGTAAAATGTGCTTTAGTCTTGGCTATTCTTGTAACCTTACCAATTGCTATGCATCAATTATGGTTATTCGTAAGACCTGGGCTATTGGACAAGGAAGCTAGAGGGACTATTTACTTTATACCAGTTTCTTTTTTCTTATTTTTAGCTGGTATTAGCTTTAGCTACTTTATTTTATTTCCTTTGATGTTAGATTTCATGTCTAATATTAATGAATCTATAGGTGCCACAGAAACCTATGGAATGCAGCAATACTTTACATTTATGTTTAATTTAATTATTCCTGTTGGAATAGTGTTTGAACTGCCTGTAATTATTTTATTCCTTACGAAGCTGGGAATTATCACGCCAGATCGACTGCGTAAGATGAGAAAAGTTTCATACTTCGTATTAGTAGTTGTAGGGGTTTCCATTACACCTCCAGACTTTATCTCAGATTTCATCATTATCATACCTTTATTGTTATTATTTGAAATAAGCATTTTAGTATCATCTTGGTCTTATAAGCGTCGGTTAGCCAAAGAGGCTCTTTTAGAAAAAGAACTCGAGGACAGCCAAAGTGAATAAGCATGATATAATAACGATACACTTGACTAATACTTAAGCCATTTGAATAGATAGACAATTATATTCATTAGGAGGAAACACCATGCCAAACATCGGCGTACCAGGTTTAATCATTATTCTAATCATTGCTTTAATCGTCTTCGGACCTTCTAAATTACCTCAACTAGGTAGAGCAGTTGGACAAACATTAAAAGAATTTAAAAAGTCTACAAAAGACATCGTTGACGATGTAGCTGAAGAATTCAAGTTAGAAGACAATGATACAAACGCTAAAAAGAAAGCATAATAAAAAAAACCGAGCATATATTTTGCTCGGTTTTTTTGTTCTTGATCACTTATATTCCAAGGGATGCGGGAGAGGTTTTCCAAAGTAGTATCCTTGAAATAATTGATAGCCTGCGTCTTTCAGCCATTCAAAATCCTCTTTTTGCTCTACCCCTTCTGCTAATGGGATGGAATGGATTTCTAATGCTTTTTGTAAAAATTGCAATGCAACTCTTTGTTTCTCTTTATCAGAGGTCACCCCTTGAACATATTTCATGTCCAGCTTCATATAATGGGGCTTAATATCCTCTAGCATTTGCAGAGTGCTATGTCCTTCTCCTACATCGTCTAAGGCATATTGGTAGCCCCTTGCTTTATAAAAGGCCAGAATCTTTTTTAAGTGGTTAACATCTTCTATTTTTTCGGTTTCTACAACTTCAAAAACCAAGTTTCTAGGATTAACACCTAGACGATCGGCTACCTCGTTGGTAGATTTAAGACAATGCTCAGGCGAATAGATAGAGGTCGGTATAAAATTTATGAACGCTTTTTTATTGTCTAGCTTTGCAGCATATTTTACAGCTGTCATTCTACAAATCCGGTCTAACGCATACAGTCTTCCTCTCTCTTTAGCAGCGCTAAAAACCTGGCCAGGATATAAGATTTCCCCATCCTCATTTAAAAATCTAGAAAGAATTTCATAGGCATATATCTTGTTATTTTTATCTACAATTGGCTGATAATAGCAAATTACTTGTTCGTTCCTAATTACACTGTCCACCCACTCTACCTTAAATAATTCCTCTATCTTATAGAAAGGTTGCCAATCCTTATTAGGAATCTTATAGGACATCTTCGTAATATCTAAATGATCTATACTATAGTCAACAAAGTCCTTCGCATCATTCTCGCGAAGAGTAAAATAACGATTATTCTCTTCTAACTTTAATGTCCTACTTTGAATAAACTCTATTATATCCGGGAACACCTGATTATTCAGGTCACCGTCCATTTTGAACTCAACTATCAAATCTCTTACTGCACAACCGCTACATTCCAATATAATCCCTCCTACCTATACCCATAATTATGTATTTTTTCCTATTATAATGATTATATTAAATCTTTTGTTACATGCATAATCAGAAGTCTTTGATTTATGAAAATAAAAAAACATGGGAGGATAGGTGTAGCAACAAGAAGTAATTTCAAAATTTACAAACACATTCAACGGCTGTTGGATAAGGAAACACAAGAAAAGCGCAAGCGCCTATGTCTGCCCCGACAGGCAAAAGGAGAAAAGCGAGGAGGCAGTTCCTCAGCCACCGGAGCTTTTATCCATTTGACCCCGAGGGGCAAGGCGGTGGAGCTAGACATCAATTTATCCACAGGTTCCGAGTTTTATAATTTCCTAAACAACAAAAAAGAGAAGCGCATCACACGCTCCTCCTTTACAGGTTTTTAAAGAATACTCTGATGACATCAGCACCACCGATAATTGTACCGAGAGAACCAAACAGGTTAGTTAACACTAAAACTAGCAAGACTCTGGTCACCTTATTTTTCCAGAACCCTTTTATCGTAAATACATCTTCTGACAGCCTTTCAAAATCCCCTATTGTTGGTCGTTTCATATAAGCCTGCACTAATCCTGAAAACCAACCAGAGGCTAATATAGGGTGCAGTGCGGTTATTGGTGCCACGATAAATGCTGTAACTATAGCTAAAGGATGACCTAATGCTACAATTGCTCCTATTGCCGCCATGGATCCCGTCCAAATAATCCAGCTCCATGCCTGGTCCCATCCTGCCGTAGGATTAGCTATAAAAGTATAAGCAACCAAAGCGATTAAAAGGATAGGCAAGGACCATCCAATGATTTTAGGTAAAATAGATTTCGGAGGGACAGCTGATAGTCCTTCTAAATCTTGATGCTTGTAGATTTCTTTTGTAATCCCTGGAACATGAGCTGCCCCTAAAACTGCTACAACTTTTTTCCCTGGAGCTTCCTTAATCTTTTGAGCTAAAAACTGGTCTCTTTCATCGATTAATGGTGTTTTCAACCTTGGAAATGACTCTGTGAATTCTGCAAGCACTGCATTTAGAGTGTCTTGTGACTTCATATTCTCTAGCTCTTCTTCTGAAATGGTATCTTTACTAAAAATGCTATAAAATACTGACGTTAAGAGCTGAGACTTACCAAGCCAACCAAGATTATGCCAGATACGTGAAAATGTTATTTGGATATTACGATCCGCTAGTACAAGTTCTGCCCCATTTTCTTTTGCACTCTCTATCCCTTGTATCATTTCCTGACCGGGTTTAATATCAAACTGCTTCGCCATACGGTTTTGAAAGGAAGAAATAGCTAAGTTCATCAATAGCAATGTCGCTTTCTTCTCTTTTATGATTTTAAAAATATCTGTCTCTTTCCATTTGTTATTATCTGTAATAGATTGATATCTCTGTTCGTCCAACTCTATACACACGGAATCCGGTTTTTCTTTTTCGATCACTTCTTTTACCTGCTCAGCACTTAACCTTGAAACGTGAGCAGTACCAATCAAAATAATTTCCTTGCCATCGACCTCTAAACGAGTTATATTTGCTTCCGACATAAACTACTTCCTTCGTGTAAATGTATTTCTTTACATATCGACTGAGCATGTAAAGACTTGTACCTATAATAATGAAGTACTTGGGCATAAAATTCAATTTGTTTATACAAAAAAATAGGAGATTTAATCATAACCTAATCTGTTTATTTTTAGTTTTTTCCTTCGATTATGTGATTCTTCTTAGTACATGAAACGTTTAAATTTGAGGCTAAAATGTTATACTTACATTGATTCAAATAAGTTAAAAGAGGAGAATGGCTAATGATTATCGTTACGAATCGTATTAAAACAAAACCAGGATTTGCAGAAAGAATGGCTCCAAACTTTACAAAACCAAGTCCACTACAAGAAATGGAAGGCTTCGTAAAAGTTGAGGTTACTATTACACAGGGTACCACTGAATATGATGAAATGAATGTCAATATGTATTGGGAAAACGAAGAAAGTTTCCAAGCATGGAAAAATAGCGACCTCTTCAAGGCAGCACATAAACGACCAGAACCAGGTTCTGAAGAAGCATCGAAAGAATCTCCACTATTAGGTAGTGAGTTAATCATTTCTAAAGTTGCTTCTACTGTTGGAGCAATTTCCAACTAAATAAATTATTAAAAGGAGCAAGTGATGTTAATTCGCTTGCTCCTTTGCTTTTATTTATCGATACGATAGATTCCTTTTTTATCCCTTAATAAGCATCCATTGGCTTTAAAAATCCGAATCATGTATTCATTGTTCTCATCTGTACTACCTACGTAATATGTAGCATGCATATTCTTTAAAAGCTCTAATGAATATAAGTGAAGTACCTTACCGAAACCTTTACCTCTATGCTCTGGAGTTACTCCAAAGTAAAACAACCTACCTTCCTCAGTTGTTCCGTCTTCTATATGAGGAATGCTGATACCCAAAGGTTCTTTTGCTTTATAGAAGATATGACAATGGTTACGCCAGTTAGGACCTAACTCATTTAAGAAGGCTTCCATGATTTGATCAATAGAGAACAAATTATTTTTGTTCGCCGATCCGCTTCGACATTCATCATATAGTTTGGCGAATTCCTCATCTGTCATTAAGCTATCCGAAAGAGATTGCACAAAAATAGAGCTATCTAAAATAAAGCGTTCCTCTAGTGTTCTTGTATATTCCACCACGGAAGAAACCTTATGAAAACCTTCATTTAATAATTGTTCCTCATACTCCGCATCCATCAGAAGCGACAGATAATTTACCTGATTGCTTTCCCAAGCTGCTAAAAGGGTTTTTAGTTCTGCCCAATATACTTCTTTAGATTGATTCATTTTTATTTGATCGGCAAGCCAGTATTCCTGGTCTTTTTTTATGACGTTAAAAGCAACCATTTGTGCGCCCCCCTTATAAATCGTCTATATGCGTAATTCTGTTTCTACCATTTCTCTTGGAATAATATAACGCTTGGTCAGCCTTCTCTACCACGCTTGCATGCGTGTCTTCGGATGTATATGTTGCTATCCCCATACTTATCGTCACTTCACCTATGACCCAATCTGCTGCTTCTATTTCCTGCCTTAAACGTTCTCCCTGGTTTTTAGCCTGTTGTGCATTCGTAAACGGTAGAAGAACGATAAACTCCTCTCCTCCGTATCTAAGTAATGTATCCACTGGACGTACTGTTAAGTCTGCTATTTTTGCTAGTTGCTCTAGCACTTGATCTCCCATTGTATGACCCCAAGTATCGTTCACTTGCTTAAAATGATCGATATCAATTAAGCATAAGGAAAAAGCCTGTCCTTTTTGCTCGTATTGAATGATCATCTCTTCTAGCTTGATATGAAAATAACGACGGTTTTTTAAACCAGTCAATTTATCAGTTATAGCTAATTTCTCTAGCTTGCTATTGAGTTCAAGTAGCTTTTCTTGCTTTTCCTCTATTTCCTCATGAAGCTCTTCTAATTTAGAAAGAGCCAGTTCTTTTTCTCGAAATGCTTCCTCTAATTGCTTTTTTGCTAACCTAATTTCCTGTTCATATCCTATTCTTTTTCCCATTGAAACTAATACACAGTCAATTACATCTGCACCCTCTCGAGTAGCTTTTTTCCCGTTTAACAACACAGGAATGCTCTGCCCATCCTTATGCTGTAGACTAAGAAATAACTCTTCCATATGCCCATATAATCGTATATAAGGATAAAAATAAGTATGGAATATAAACTGATTCGTTTTAGACATGATTGTTTCTATATGTTTTTGAGAAAGATCGTCAAAGGAAAACCCTATCATTTGAAGAAAGGTTTTATTCATATCAATTAGCATACCTTCTTGACTAATAGTGACATAGCCACAAGGTGCCAAATCCAAACGTTCCTCCATAAAATGTCATTCCCTTCCCTACACCTGGTATAGATACCCTTTAATGAGCTCCGCTGTTTCACACGGGTGACTTAGGTGAGGATAATGCCCCTTTACATCCATTATCTTAAATTCACTATTCTCTATATGATGGTGTAAATATTCTCCTACCTGAATAGGAACAATACTGTCTTCTGAGCATTGAATGATTAGCACCGGAATAGATGATTTCTCTAAATCTTTACGATGGTCAGAAAAGAAGGTCACCTCTGCAAATTGCTTTGTTATCTTCGGATTTGTTGAACTAAAACTTTTTTCTACTTCCTTTGCTACCGCGGGGTGTTTTTCAGTGGCAGCCACTATTGGAGCCATATAGCTTGCCCACCCTATAAAATTCATCTCCATCATATCTAGCATCTCGTGGATGTCTCTTTCATCGAATCCACCGTAATACTCATGATCATTAAGATATCTCGGAGATGGTCCAATCATAACCAACTTCTGAAAAACATCCGGCTTTTGAATCGCTGCTAACATACCAATCATGGAGCTTACCGAATGACCTACAAATATAACGTCTCTCAATTCCAATGCCTCTACTATGTCTAAGACGTCTCGGACATAGCCTTTAAGCGAGGCGTATTTCTCTGCATTATAAACACTTAAATCCGATTCACCGGAACCAACATAATCAAATAATACAATTTTATAGTCATCCAAAAATGAAGGAATAATATGCCTCCACATCGTTTGGTCACATCCAAAGCCATGCGCAAACATGATTACTTTTTCCTTATTTCCAATTACTTTTACATTATTACGTTTTAATACTTCACTCATAGGAACACCTCTAGTTTATTTCGTACCTTATATAAAAGGCTTCCTTTTCTTTTGAAAGGGAAGCCTTACATAGATTTGATAATTTATCCAATGTATATATTACCAATATACTATTTTATTGAATTTTATTCTAGATAAAAAGATGAAATGCTACTAACATCCTAGAGTCTACTTTCGCGTTCTTTTTAGGAATTCTCTCGTCCGTTCCTGTAAAGGATGATTAAAAATTTGATCCGGGGGACCTTCCTCTGCAATGACCCCCTTGTCCATGAAGACTATACGATCAGAGACTTCCTTGGCAAATTCCATTTCATGCGTAACGATCAACATAGTAAGACCAGTATGCGCAAGCTCTTTCATAACTTTTAATACCTCGCCGACCATTTCTGGATCAAGTGCCGATGTAGGCTCATCAAACAACATTACATCAGGCTCCATAGACAAAGCTCGTGCAATAGCTACTCTTTGCTTTTGTCCACCAGATAATTGCTTTGGCTTAGCATTGACGTAGCCATCCATGCCCACCACCTTTAAATATCTCATCGCAATTTTTTCGGCATCTTCCTTTGAACGCTTTAATACCTTTACCTGTCCGACTGAACAGTTGCTTAATACATTATGATTATTAAACAAATTAAACTGCTGAAATACCATGCCAAGCTTTGTCCTATAGGAATTGATATCATGCTTATTGTCTAAAATATTTTTTCCTTTATAAATAATTTGTCCTCCACTAGGCTTTTCCAATAAATTAACACATCGCAGAAGTGTTGATTTACCCGATCCTGAAGAGCCTATGATACATACAACCTCGCCTTTTTTTACAGAGAAATTTATATCTTTTAAAACTTCATGTGCTCCAAAGGATTTACTTAAATGTTGAATATCAATTACGTGTTCCATATTTGCTCCTCCTTTGTTTACTTTTTTTCATAAGGACCTTTTGGCAGTACAGCCATTTGCATAGGCTGACCAATGACTGTGTAGTTTTCGGGTCCATCTAGTTTCTTTTCAAAATGTCGTAAGATTAATGTAACAGCAAACGTCATGATGAAGTATAAAATACAAGCTACAAAGAATGACTCAAAATATCTGAAGTTGTTTCCAGCTACAGACTTCGTTTGGAAATATAATTCCGTTACCCCTATCACATTTAAAACAGAGGTATCTTTAATATTAATGATGAATTGGTTGCCGGTTGCTGGAAGTATGTTACGGATAACCTGGGGTAACACAACATATAGCATAGTTTGAATGTGATTCATCCCTATCGCTTGTGATGCCTCAAATTGTCCCTTATCAATTGAAATGACTCCCCCACGAACAATTTCAGCCATATATGCTCCCGTATTAATAGATACAATAAAAATTGCTGCTAGTAAACGATCCATATCTAACCCAAAGGCCAGTGATGATCCATAAAAGATGACCATGGCTTGGACGATCATTGGTGTCCCTCGGAAGAATTCTATATAGATGGATAGGATAAGATTAACCAGCTTTAAAAAATATCTACTTACCCTCTTTTCAGGTAGTGGGATGGTCCTAATAACGCCTGCTAATAATCCAATGATTGCTCCTACAATAGTTCCTATAATAGAAATCAACAGGGTTACTCCTGCTCCACGCAAAAACATTGGCCAGTTATTGGTAATAATGGAGATAATCCATTCTAAACTCATTGTCTTCCTCCTTACACATTCTGTTGCCTCGAACATCCACTAACCAATGAAGTAAGTACTTTAAAAAAACGAAACGGCTGCTTTTATTAGCAGCCGTTAGTATACTTATTCTGCAGCTGGTTGATTGGAAATAGCATTATCCATAATTTCTTGACGCTCTTCTTCTGAAATTCCTGCTAATATTTCATTTATTTTATCTGTTAAATCGCTACCTTTTTTCAATCCTACTGCAACAGCTGTTTCTTCTTCATCTGCAACAAATCCTTCTTCGAATTCAACCATGCTGAAGTTATCATTTGCAGAGGAAGCACTAATTCCTTCTGGACGTTCAGATACATAACCGTCGATCATGCCGGATTCCAGTGCTACACGCATTGCTGGAAAGTTATCTGATGCAGGCTGTTTTTTTACACCTTTAATTTGGTCTATCACTCCGTAGTGGGAAGTATTTAATTGGCCTGTAACTTTTGCTCCATTAAAGTCTTGAATGGAAGTGGCATCCTCAAATTTTCCGCCCTTTTTTACAACCATAACAAAGTTGGAAGTATAATAGTTTTCAGAGAAATCGATTGTTTTTTTACGCTCTGCTGTTGGTGACATTCCAGCAATAATTGCATCAATCTTACCCGAAGTTAAAGCTGGAACTAGACCGTCCCATTCGGTTTTAACGATTACCAGTTCTTTACCTAAGCCTTCTGCAATTTTTTTAGCAATTTCTACATCGTATCCACCAGCATACTCTGCGTTACCGTCCAATTTCACTCCACCGTTTTTGTCATCCATTTGAGTCCAGTTAAAGGGTGCATATCCTGCCTCTAGTCCTACTGTAAATGTATCTTGGGCAGATGCTGATCCAACGCTTCCTTCCTCTTTCGTTCCACAAGCAGCAAGCAATAAAAAAATGGATAGTAAAAATGTGAATGTAAATAGTCTCTTTTTCATCTCTAGTAATCTCCTTTTTTAAAGTTATTATATGTATGCAACCATACAAAAAGGACAACCGTACAAAAAAAGACTTGAGGTAGACTCAGGTCATAATGTATGGTTGCCCTAAATCCTCTACTTTTCCCCATGAGATAGCACACCATTATAAACCGGGACGTTTATAACGGACAGTCCTGCAATTCTTCACTGCAGACCCAGCATGTAATAATGAGTTTATTACAAGCTTCGGCGACATTTCCTTCTCCTTAGTATCTAAGCTTCTCAAGCTCCTCTAAGGACTGTTAAATATCGCGCCTCTACCTCACTTATAAAAGCGAGGTTATATTCAATTAGTTGTTCATAGTCTACAATAGAGATTTTCATCTGTCAACAAACATTCTATTGATTAATCAAAATATTACTATTTTTTAAACTTCATCATTCTAAATAGAAACGAACAGTCTTATTTAAAAAATGAACCTATAATACGGGGAATAAATAAGAAAAAATCTGCTAAAGTAAATGTATTTTCCACTTTGTCAAAGACATCCATTTTCGACTTTTCGTTCGGTTTGTAGGTCGTTACTGTATCGCCTTGAATTGGCTCAATCCCATCATAGAAGCTTATACGTATAGAGTGGCAGTTCACATAATCAGACGAATCCATCACCTGAAAATGTATATGAGGCTCAGAGGAGTTTCCAGAATTTCCACAAAGGCCAATTGTTTGTCCCTGCTTCACCGCGTCTCCTTCTTTTACTACTATAGAATATTGTTTGAAATGCGCAAGCAAGCTATATTCTCTATTTTCATGCTCCAAAATGACATAGTTTCCGGCTGGTTCTTTTTCATTCATTTCTCCGGGAATATTATCTACAATATCATTCATAACCTTTACTACCTTACCGTCTGCTGGCGCAACTACCTCTTTATCAAAAGCATAGTAACTTTCATTAAGTAATCTATTACCCTTATACGTCTGACCATTCTTCATCTTCACTAAATCATATGCATAGCGCTGAGATTCATAAACGTAATGATAGTTAAGAAATTCATTCGTCCCACCCCAGAAAACAAACCATTCTTCTTTAATAGGCATCATATATTTATTTTTGGTGTAACGTTGATCGCTTTTGGGGAAGGTTACATAAGGTTTTAATACTATGCCCTGGATGTAGTTAGCCGTATCAAAGGTTACACTAACTATTCTCTCCTTATTGTTATCTAACCATAAATACTGAGTTGAATAACCAATCTCGGTCTTTTTAATCATTTGGTAGCTTTCAACCTCCTGATTAAAGGAAATGGCTAAATCAATAAATTGGTCCAGTGATACTAGCTCTTTAAATTCTTTGACGCATTGGTTATAAATTTCTTCATGCTTTCCATATAGGAATACTTCTCCAAAATTTTCGGGCGATATAAATTTCTCGACATTCATAGATCTGTTTACCTCCAATTTATAACATTGTAAGTATTTATCATCTAATACGGAAAAAGATAACTAAGGTTTCACTTAATATCAAAAAGAAAAGAAAACGAGAGTGTAGACCGTTTCCTTTTGCAGACTTTATTTATTTCTTTTTTGTATTGTTGATATCGAAGGAAAAGTTTCACATGGAACATAAACAGAAATGAAAATAGCCTACATCTACACTTTGAAGGGCAGACATAGGCCGTAAACTAAAAGAGTGGAAATGACAACACTTACGTCGTCATTCCCACCCTAAATCAATTATTTTTGTATAAACATTTGAGTCCAATAGTTTCCGTCTTTCACATAACCTACCCCAATATGAGTATAGTTTTTGTTTAAGATATTAGCTCTATGTCCTTCACTATTCATCCAAGCGTTAACTACTGCTTTTGCAGTCGTTTGACCTTGTGCAATATTTTCTCCTGCTGATTTATAGCTAATTCCAAAATTCTTCATCATTGTAAATGGAGTTCCATAAACAGGACTTGTATGGCTAAAATATTTTTGATCGTGCATATCTTGTGATTTATATTGTGCCACTCTTCCTAGCTCCCAGTCATAGCTTAATGGAGACAGGCCAGCATTTGCTCTTTCAACATTTACAAGTTTAATTACATCTTGTTCAATGTTATAAGAATCTTTTGTAGGAACATTTATTTTTTGTCCTGGATAAATAAGATTTGGATTTTCTAACTGAGGATTTTTCTCAATTAATTCTGAAACTCCAGTTTGTGTTTTTACTGCTATTTTCCATAGAGAATCTCCTGATACAACGGTATAGGTATTAGCTGCAAATGCAGTTAGTGGTAATAATAATAAAGAAATTGCGACTGCTACTGCAGCAACTTTTAATTTGTTTTTAAACAAGGTAATCTTCCTTTCTTTTTTTACTCTATTAATATAGTAAAATAGAAAAGCCCTATAAATCACCCCTTAATAATTGGATGTAATTTTACAGTTAGATTACAAAGAAGAACGAATAGAAGAGAAAGCTTGATAGTATGGGAAAAATAACTGGTTCAAAGGTAACACTTTTGAAATATTCAAGGAGGAAAATTCCTCTATAGACAAATTCTTTTTATAATTTTTCAGTTTTTTTAAAGGTTAGGTTAAGTCTACTGTCCTATACAACAATGAGTGTTTAAGATATATTAAAAACAGGTGATTATATGAATATTAAAAATTATTTAAACAACGAACGTTTTCTCTCTGGAACAACTAGGAAAGATCCTACTGCTTGGGAAGAGAACAATATGGCCTTACACATTTGCGAAAACCCAGGACACATATTGGAAAACAGAAAAAAATTAGCAGCCCAGCTCAATTGCAGTTTAGAAGATTTTGTTTGTGCCAATCAAACCCATAGTGCAAATTTCTATAAAGTGACAACGAATGATAAAGGGCATGGAGCAACGCTTTTGGAAACCGCTATTAAAGACACAGACGCTCTTTACACATTTGAACCAAACCTATTATTATGCAGTTTTACAGCAGATTGCGTGCCAGTCATTTTTTATAATGAAACTAATGGACTTATTGGAGTCATTCACTCTGGTTGGCAAGGAACCATCAAGGAAATTACAAGTCAGCTATTTGAGCATCTGAAAACACACGAACAATGTAACCCTGCTGATTTTCACGTACAAATAGGCACTGCACTAAGCCAAGAAAAGTTTGAAGTGGATGAGGATGTCTACACAAAATTTAAGAACCTAGGGTATGCAGATGACTTTATGTATTACAGAGAAGAAACAGGCAAATATCATATTGATAACCAATTGACCGTTCAAAAGCAGTGTGAACTGGCTGGTATACCGCTTGAACAGATTTCGATAGATCGCACATGTACTTTTTTAAGTCCAGATGGCTTCTCTTACCGAGAGGATAGAAATACTGGGAGACATTTAAGTTTTATAATGAGGAAGAAGTAACTTTCTAAAATAGGTTGTAATCTCTTTAATCAATTAATAGATGTCTCATTACTAAAAATGTTACTCAAGCTTCATTTAAACAGCCTGATTCTCTTGAGAACCAGGCTGTTTTTTTTAAGTAAAGTATTCAAATTTTGCATTCGGAAAGAACTTTTCCATATAACTATATAGATGCTCTTTGATGTCTTCCTCTTCTTCTTTTTGATAAATGTATTTTCCTATACCATACTTCCCCCATTTTATTCTTCGGGATTCTTCATCCAGTTCAAGCTTAGTCATTGGGTAGTTTTTTTCGATTACCTTTTTAGCAGGCTTTGTAAAACGATGCTGGATGAATTCAAAGGTAATATCATCTCTTGCATCCTTTGGAAGCTCTGCATCTAATCGTTCAAACATATGATAATATCCTTCTTTCCAGCCTTCATGAAGATATATAGGAGCGACAATAAATCCAAGTGGATATCCTGCTCTTGCAACCTTCCCTGCAGCCTCAATCCTCTTGTCTAATGGAGAAGTACCAGGCTCAAAATTTTTAATCACATAATCTGCATTTACACTAAAGCGAAATCTGGTCTTTCCATTATGCTTCGCATCCAATAAATGATCAACAAAATGAAATTTCGTCACGAATCGCAGTCTACCGAATTCCGATTTACCAAAATGCTCAATCGCTCTTTTTAAGGTATGAGTTAAATGGTCTATTCCCACGATGTCAGAGGTACAGGATGCTTCGAATCTTGTGATTTCCGGTGCACGTTCTTCCATATACTTATCAGCTGCTCCGAGAATTTCCTCTACATTCACATATGTACGGATATAAGGTTTGGTTCCCATGGTTGTTTGTAAATAGCAATAATGGCAATGCCCCATACAACCAGTAGCAAAAGGAATTGCATATTCCGCAGAAGGCTTAGAGGAATCAAATTTTAGGGTTTTTCTAATTCCTACAACCAACGTAGACTTAGCAATACGGTATTTTTGAAAGTCATTATCGCCAGGAAGGTTACGTATTTGGTTATGAGAGGTCGTATAATGAATTTCTTTCCCCATCTTCTCAAACTTTTCTTTAAGTTCTCTACCTAGTGGATAATCAAGTGCCTTTGGCTCAAAATACACAAGCTGAGGTGTAAATGGTTTTCTCATGTTCAACCTCCATTATTGAAAATAGTGACGATACGCTTGCTCTGCTTCAAAAGCACTTGTATATATAGCCAAATCAGCTGTTAAAGGATAATACGTTTCATAAACAAAAACAGCCAGTCCATTTGGATTATCTGGATCATTAACTACTGCAGCTGATTGAATGTTAGCTACACTTTGGATATGGGGGTTCCGATAAAAAATATAAACAATATCTCCTGCTGTATAATCTTCCATTTTGCTTCTCTCACACTCCTAGCTTTTTCACTAGCTTGGCTTTCCTAAAAGAATTTATGTAATAAATACAATTGAAAAAACCATATCCGCTAAATCGAATATGGTTTAGTTATTGAAATCAAAATCATAATTTCTTTAAAAGACCCTATAACATATTAAGTACAAAGAAATTTGTGATTCGCTACATATATTGCGGTAATCAAGAAATATTTTAATCCTTATTTCATTCAGACAGGCCATCCCTTAGAAAAAATAAATAGGAGAATTTTAAAAAAGTATAAGTTCTACATTTATATTCGGTTAACTAAACATATGCTTTAGTAAACCTAAGAAAAAAGGAGCTGCCCATTGATTATATATGTCGTTAATAATGGAGATACGCTTTGGGAAATTGCTAATCGGTACCAAATAGATATAAATGCGATTTTACAAGCGAACCAATTACCTGATCCAAATACTCTATTGGTTGGTCAATCGCTTATTATTCCTATTTATGGAGTCTATCATACAGTTCAAACTGGCGAAACTCTTTGGTCAATCGCACAACAGTATGGTATAACGGAACAAACTATTCTTCTTTCTAACAGACTAGCAAATCCAAATCTTTTATATCCTGGTGAGCGAATTTTTATTCCTCCTATCATTCATGTTGTGCAACCTGGTGAAACACTACGACAAATTGCTAGCCTTTATGGAACAACTATTCAAGCACTTATTAATCAAAATAAAATACAAACGCCTGGCCTCTTATATCCAGGAACACAACTAATCATTCCTAGAGTCAAGCCATTAGTCGAAGTGAACGCCTATACCTATCAGAAAGAAGAGGATGCCGTCCAGACGGTAAACAGTCTTCAATCTCTACTCACCTATATTAGTCCCTTTGCTTACAAGCTTACAGAAAGTGGAGATTTAGAGCCCTTACAGGACGAACTGTTAATAGAAGCAGCTGTTACCGACAATATTGTACCAATGATGGTGATCACCAATTTTTCATCTACTGAGGCTGGAACTAATCTCATGCATGTCATTTTCTCTAATCCAGATATATTAAAGAAATTGATGACAAACGTTCTTCAGATTATGGAGGATAAGGGTTATAGAGGATTGAATATTGACTTGGAAAACGTATTACCAGAAGACAGAGATGCTTATACCTCCTTTCTCCAGCTAACAGTCGATACACTTCATCCTAAAGGGTACTTTGTTTCTACTGCAGTTGCTCCTAAAGTTAGCGAGACTCAATCCGGCTTGCTATATGAAGCACATGATTATGAAGCACATGGAAGAATTGCAGACTTTGTGATCCTAATGACGTATGAATGGGGTTGGCGCGGTGCATCTCCTCAAGCGATTTCCCCCGTCAATCAAATGAAAAAGGTAGTAGAATATGCTTTAACTGTTATTCCTGCAGACAAACTATTTTTAGGCTTTCAAATATATGCAAGAGACTGGAGAATTCCTCATGAAGCTGGGCAAATTGCAGAGACCTTTAGCCCGCAGGATGCAATTACATTGGCTACCCAATACGGAGCAAGAATACAGTTTGATACAGTGGCTCAATCACCTTTTTTTAATTACACAGATGAGCAGGGACAAAAACATGAGGTTTGGTTTGAGGATGCTCGAAGTGCTCAGGCTAAATTTAATTTAGTCAAACAATATCGTTTGCGAGGTATTAGTTATTGGGTGTTAGGTTATTCCTTCCCTCAAAACTGGGTATTGTTAGATGACAACTTTGAAGTAAAGAAAAGCTGATCTCTCATTTGAATGTTGAGTAATCTATAAATAAAGAAAAGAACCTACCATCTATTGAAGATGGTAGGTTCTTGATGATTTATAAAATATCGCTTATACAATATCGTCTATAACTTCACTAACGTCTTCCAAAGGTTCCATGTTCTCTGCTACCTTTTGGTCTATTTTTAGTCGAAGTGTTTCTGCTGTTTCTGCATGTACATCCTTAAGTAGCTCTGGGTTGTTCATAAGAGACATACCGTAAGATGGAATCATCTCTTTGATCTTTGGCTCCCACTCCGTTATATGATCTGGGAAGCATCGTTTAAGAACGTCCAACATAACTGGTACTGCAGTAGAGGCACCTGGAGAAGCACCTAATAAGGCCGCAATGGAACCATCCTCTGCAGTGATAACTTCTGTACCAAATTGAAGAGTTCCTTTTCCTCCAGCTTCTGTGTCCTTAATCACTTGTACGCGTTGGCCTGCTACAACTAAGTCCCAATCCTCTGCTTTAGCATCTGGGATAAAGATTCGTAGCTCTTCCAAGCGTTGTTCTTTAGACAGCATTACCTGTTGGACCAAATATTTTGTTAGAGACATCTCTTTGGCACCTGCAGCTAGCATTGTAAAGAGATTATGTGGCTTAACAGAAGTTACTAAATCCATCATCGATCCAGTTTTTAGGAACTTCGGTGAGAAACCAGCGAAAGGTCCAAATAGTAGTGATTTTTTATTGTCAATAAAGCGAGTATCCAAATGAGGTACAGACATTGGTGGAGCCCCAACAGCAGCTTTACCATATACCTTAGCATGATGCTTCGCAACTATTTCAGGATTGTTACAAACCATGAATATTCCGCTTACTGGAAAGCCACCGATATGTTTTCCTTCAGGAATACCCGATTTTTGTAGGAGATGTAGACTTCCGCCTCCACCACCAACAAAGACGAATTTTGCTGTATGGTTCTCGATTTTTCCTTCTGCGAGGTTCTTCACTTTTACTTCCCATTTGCCATCTTGAGTACGGTTTAAATTCTCTACACTAGACTTATAATTGACCTTAACATTTTTAGTCTTTAAGTGATCGAACAACATACGAGTCAATGCCCCAAAGTTAACATCTGTACCAGTGTCAATTTTAGTTGCAGCAATCGCTTCATTAGCCGTACGGTTTTCCATAATTAACGGAATCCATTCCTTCAGCTGTGCTGGATCATCAGAGAATTCCATTCCTTCAAATAATGGATTTTGGGTCATCGCTTCAAAGCGCTTCTTCAAGAACTCCACGTTTTCTGTTCCTTGAACCATACTCATATGAGGTAAAGGCATAATAAAGTCCTGAGGATTCTCGATTAAATTA
>NZ_JBAEAP010000594.1:0-3448 GCF_056205495.1 Psychrobacillus sp.
TAATAATAATTATACCTTTGAATGTGTATTTATATTTATCTAAACTAAATAATATAGAATCTTATCTCTCTTTACTTAACTTGAGTTAATGTCATAGCCCTTAACAATCAATCAATCAATAAACTACCTTCCTAATTGGTAAAAAGCAAAACCGTGTTAAAGGGTTTATTCCTTTAACACGGGCTATAAGTTAGCTTAATTTACTTTTAGCTTCTTCTATTTGAATCTTAACCTGATCGAAACCTGTGCCACCTAATGAATTTCTTCTTCTAACTGCAGCTAATGGGGACAAGACATCATAAATGTCTGCTTTTATTAAGCTACTAGCTTCTTGTAAATCACTTAATGGAAGATCCAGAAGGAAATATCCTCGTTGTATACAAAGGAAAACTAGTTTACCTGTTACTTCATGAGCTTCACGGAAAGGAAGACCCTTTGCAGCTAAGTAGTCTGCAAGCTCCGTCGCATTAGAGAAGTCTTTGTGTACTGTTTCATGCAAACGCTCTGTGTGCACTGACATTGTTCGAACCATTCCCTCAAAGATTTTAAGGGACCCAACAATTGTCTCTACCGTGTCAAACATCCCTTCCTTATCCTCTTGCATATCCTTATTATACGCTAGAGGCAGTCCTTTTAATGTTGTTAAAAGACCCATTAAATTCCCATAGACACGACCCGTCTTACCACGTATTAACTCTGCCATGTCAGGATTTTTCTTTTGTGGCATGATGCTTGAGCCTGTTGAAAAGGAATCATCCAATTCAATAAAGTTGAACTCTGAGCTAGACCATAAAATTATTTCCTCCGCAAAACGAGAAAGGTGCGTCATAAGTAAGGATGAGTTGCTTAAAAATTCAACGATAAAGTCGCGATCACTTACAGCATCCATGCTATTTGCATATACGCTAGTAAACCCTAGATAATCTGCTGACAGCTTGCGATCTATTGGAAATGTTGTTCCTGCAAGCGCACCAGACCCAAGAGGAGAAATATCTATACGTTTCATGGAATCTAAAAAGCGTTCCTTGTCTCTCTCTAGCATCCAGAAATAAGCCATTAAATGGTGGGCAAAGGAAATGGGTTGTGCACGTTGTAAATGTGTATAACCAGGCGCCAATGTTTCTATATGCTTCTCTGCTTGGTTAACTATTGTTTCTTGAAAAACTCTTATCAATTCAATGATTTCGTTTACTCGGTTCTTTAAAAACAAGTGCATATCTGTTGCAATTTGGTCATTACGGCTTCGTCCTGTGTGGAGCTTTCCACCAACCGGACCTATTAGATCAATGAGCATTTTTTCTAAATTTAAGTGAATATCCTCATTAGCAACAGAGAACTCAAGCTTGTGTTCAGTAGCAAGCTGTTTTAGCTGGAGTAAGCCACCAAGAATATCCCTTACATCTTCATGGGGTAAAATATTGCAATCGAAAAGCATTTTAACGTGTGCCATACTACCCTCGATATCTTCCATTACTAGTTTTTGGTCGAATTCAATAGAAGCTCCGAATTCATCCACCCATTGTTCGGCAGATTTCTGAAATCTTCCACCCCATAGCTTACTCATACTTGCACCTTCTTTTCTCCTTTGTTTACCATTGCATGTACTTTTGTTGGAAGTCCCCACAGTTCAATGAACCCAACAGCAGAAGAATGGTTAAATTCGTCATCCGCCGTGTACGTTGCAAGTTTTTCATTATATAAAGAGTTTGGAGATTTACGCCCTTCCACAATTGCATGACCCTTAAATAGTTTCACACGTACAGTACCATTTACATATTGCTGTGTTTCCTTTAAAAATGCCACAAGAGCAGTTTTTAATGGAGAGAACCAAAGACCCTCATAAATAAGTTCTGTCAATTTCTTTTCCATTACTGGCTTAAAGTGAGCTAGCTCTTTCACTAACGTAATGTCTTCAAGCTCCTTATGTGCCAGAAGCAGTGTGTGTGCCCCAGGTATCTCATAGACTTCACGAGATTTTATACCAACTAGGCGATTTTCTACATGATCGATACGACCAACCCCATGCTTACCAGCAATATCGTTTAACTTAAGAATAAGTTCATGTAATGGATATTTAACTCCGTCTATAGCTACAGGAACCCCTTGTAAAAATTCAATTTCAATAATATCTGCAACGTCTGGTGCATTTTCTAAAGAAACTGTTAAATCGTATGCATCCTCTGGTGGTGCTGCCCATGGATCCTCTAAAATGCCACATTCGTTCGCACGTCCCCAAAGGTTTTGGTCTATAGAAAATGGACTGTCTAGGTTAATTGGAATTGGAATGTTTTTCTCTTTGGCATAAGCGATTTCTTCCTCACGGCTCCAGCTCCACTCACGAACAGGGGCAATTACCTCTAACTCCGGATTTAAAGCATTGATAGAAACTTCGAAACGAACTTGCTCATTTCCTTTACCAGTACAACCATGTGCAACAGCAGTAGCACCAGTTTTCTCTGCAATTTCTACTAGTTTCTGAGAAATTAGCGGTCTTGATAGCGCAGATACTAAAGGATATTTGTTTTCGTACCAGGTGTGAGCTTGCAAAGAAATCAATGCATATTCATTTGCAAATTCTTCTCTTGCATCGATCATATAGCTTTCAATAGCTCCAACCTCTAAGGCTTTGTTTTTCACAAATTCTAAGTCTTTGCCTTCCCCTACATCTAAACAAACAGCTACTACATCATAGCCCTCATCCTTAAGCCAAGTAATTGCTACAGAAGTATCTAATCCACCTGAGTATGCTAAAACAACTTTTTTGTTCATTAAATATTCCTCCAATGTATTTATATACGGTTATTTTGTATTAATATACATAATGTAACACTCAAAATGCATAAATACAACTATAAATTTATTAATTATACAAATATATTAATTATTTATAAAAACTATTACTCTCTTAACGCGCATTATTTGAATCAACGGACAAAACAAGCGATAATATGAAAAAGGAGTGATTCAAAGAAATGTCCAAATTATTTACACCATATAGCGTAAAAGGTTTAAGCTTAAAAAATAGAATAGTAATGGCTCCTATGTGCCAATACTCTGTCGAGGCCAAGGACGGAACCCCTAATGACTGGCACTTCGTCCATTATGTATCTCGCGCAGTAGGCGGCACCGGCTTAATCATTGTAGAAATGACAGACGTAGAGCCTGATGGAAGAATTACCGATTATGATCTAGGCTTATGGTCAGATGAACAGATTCCTGCTTATGCAAGAATAGTTGAGGAAGTACATAAACACGATGCCAAAATAGGTATACAAATTGCTCATGCTGGAAGAAAAGCAACAGATGCTAAACAACCAGTAAGTTCTTCCAACATTCCTGTTGAATCTGATGGTACGTGGAAGGAACCAAGACCTTTAACAATTGATGAGATAAACGAAATGGTTAGTAAATATAAAGAAACAGCTCGCCGTGCAGTAGAGGCTGGGTT
>NZ_JBAEAP010000595.1:0-3095 GCF_056205495.1 Psychrobacillus sp.
GTCCTACTTTCTTATATACGATATTGTCATGTTAAATTATAACATATCAGAAAGTATATGACCAAAATTCACGGGAGGGCCATGGAAAGGACGACTACAATTTATGCACAAGTAAATTTGTAGCCTTAGCAGCTTAATACACTTTTGCTTGTAGGTTCCTTTACCGCATAAGTCATTTTCCATTTATACTGCTATTCAACAAATTGCTCCAAATCCCCATTACCTTCTAAGTGAAGAGCATCCTCAATATCTCCATGATCTAATGCGTCCCAGCTTTCTGATTCTGTCCAACCATTGCTTTCAAATTCATTCACTATTGGCTTTAATAAAAACTGTATGATATTAGAGCTACTAGATTCATTAACGACATCACTCCAAATATCTTGATATTCTTTTTTAACTACGCCCTTATCAAACACAGTGTTATCGGTAGTCCCCTTTGTCACTGCATAAAATAATTCTGTGTAGTACATTTTCAACAAATCCTTATGCATATATAAATCTGAACTACTAGGTAGAAATTCGTCAAGATACATTAAAGTAGCTACCGAGTCATCCAAGCTGTAGGTTAATTCACCTGCATAAGTAAAAGGCTCTTTTTCAAGAATGTAGCTGTATCCAATAAATGAGGGAGCTAATAAATTCTTTAAATCGGCTAACTGCTCTTCTTTCATTTTATATTGTAAATTTAATGCAGAACCTGGGTAAAGATTTTCTCGCTTCAGCGCTTCCAATTGCTCATCTGTAATATGACCCTTTTCCCCAAAATATGTTCTCAATTCTTTTAGCCTACTAGAATAAGTATTAAAAAATTCAGCTGTATCCTCTTCTGATAACTCTTGACCATTATCTATTACTTCCTGGATCATTTCTGATGGAAGATATAGAGATCGGATTAAGTCATCATATATTAAATTTAGTGAACTTTCATTAGTTAAGGAAGAGACTTTATTAAATAACGATAAGCCAGTTTCTGTTGTATATAGTTTATAGGTTGAATCCGCACTTCGAACAAATGGTAACTTTGAAAATTCTTCTTCCGTAAGATGTAACATTTCTCTTCGCTTTTCTCGTTCTTTCTCGTAGTTGTTTTTTAGTCTTTCAATGAACTCTTGAGAAGCATCTGCTAATTGAATATTCTCCTCCTCATCATTACTTACTAAAGGATTTGCATTAGAAGGCTGTTTTTCATCCTGAAAGCTTGCTCCTATGATTCCGAAGACAAGTACTGCTGCAGCGCTAACTAACCAAACCGTAACTCGTTGCCAATTCATTTTCTTTTGTTTGACCTGAGTTAGTTCATTTGATTTGTCTTTATCTATTTTTTTTAATATATCATCGGAATCGATAGTTGAAGGTAGTCGATCATAGGATGATTTTAAAAGAGCTAATCGGTCTTCTAATTTTTTATCGTCCATGGTTTTCACCTCCACTAATTTGTAAGGCATTCTTCAAATGGCCCTTCGCTCTTAATAATCGAATTTTAATAGTGGACAATGGTACATTAAGTACCTCTGACATTTGTTCGTAGGACAAGTCATGGAAATAGAAAAGGATAATAGGGTGTCGATATTTTTCATCTAATAACTGTATTGCCTCATGAAGCTCTCGATCTTCTTCAAATACCAAAACCTTTTCCTCGGCAGATTTCATTATGTAACTTTCTTGTGAATTGCTCTGAAGTTTCACTTCTTTTTGCGCTTCCCTTGTTTCCTTGCGATAATAGTCTCTCGTTGCATTTAATGTAATTTTATATAACCAAGTCGTAAATCGTTCTTTTTGGAATTGGTGTAGGAAACGGTAAAGCTTTACAAACACTTCCTGTGTGACATCAGGTATATCTTGCACTCGCACGCCACATTGAAAAGCAAATTTTTCTACGGTTCGGTGATGTAAGCGAATGAGCTCCCCATATGCTAGTTGATCGCCCTGCTGTGCACGTTCGATCAAATCGTTCTCAACCATTGCTCCCCCTCGCTCTCTCTTTTGCTATAGGTGTAACGTAAGATCACCTCTAATTGTTACACTTATCTTTTAATTTTTAAATAGCTTGTATATCGTAACGAGTTTCAGTTTAATATAAGTTACCATTTATTTTTTAGAGGCAAAATAGTATACTATCACTTTAAAGCGTTAAAGTACCGAAGGAGGAATACATATGAATACTCGAGATCGTTTCGGGTCAAAAATCGGCTTCATATTGGCTGCGGCCGGAAGTGCTATTGGTTTAGGTGCGATATGGAAATTTCCATACATGGCAGGAACGAACGGCGGAGGCGTCTTTGTTTTACTTTTTATCCTGTGTACTCTTCTAATAGGGTTACCGATTTTACTAGCTGAATTTATCATTGGGAGAAAGGGACAGGCAGACGCAGTAACGGGTTTTAAAAAACTGGCTCCTAACAAGCCTTGGTTTTTAATTGGCTGGTCTGGCTTCTTCTTTTCGTTTATCATACTCTCGTTTTACAGTGTAGTCGGCGGTTGGATTTTATCTTACATAATCCGTTCTATTACACTTAGCCTAAACGGAAGCACAGATAATTTTTATGAGAACTTATTTAATACAGTTATCTCAAATCCATGGGAAGTATTAATTGGCCAGGGAGCTTTTATCTTTTTAACTATCTGGATCGTTCAAGGTGGGATTAAAGGTGGAATCGAAAAAGCTAGTAAGTGGATGGTGCCCTTATTACTCATTTTCTTTGTCGTATTAGCTATACGTTCGTTAACTCTGGATGGAGCGATAGAAGGTGTTAAGTTTTTAGTGATTCCCGATTGGTCTTACTTTACTTGGGAAACAGCACTGCTCGCACTGGGACAGGCATTCTTTTCATTAAGCGTCGGTGTTTCTGGAATGATTACTTACGCATCTTACCTTCCGAAGGAAACGAAGCTAGGCAGTTCTGCTTTAAGTGTTTCCGTGCTGAATATTGGTATTTCGATTATGGCCGGTCTAGTTATTTTCCCTGCAGTGTTTGCATTAGGATTCTCTCCAGATGCAGGACCAGGTCTAGTTTTCATCATTTTACCTGCAGTATTTGAACAAATTATTTTTGGTCAGTTCTTCTTGATCATATTCTTTATACTTTTACTTT
>NZ_JBAEAP010000596.1:0-2451 GCF_056205495.1 Psychrobacillus sp.
CGTTAAAAGAATTTAAAAGCTCAACTAAAGATATAGTAGACGATGTTGCAGAAGAATTTAAAATAGAAGACAAAGAAACAGTAATTAAAAAAAATATCTAATGCAAAAAGCCACCTAATTCTAATAGGCGGCTTTTTGTAAGTGTTAATATACGTGCTAGATCCGTATATAAGAATCTATACAAAAGCTTGTTGCTCATTATTTCTTTAAATAACGAAGAAATAAAAGGTCCTCTTGGTGTTTGTGTGATAGGAGAAAATTTTGAAGTCGACAGTATGATGGATTATTGGCTAGGGGTTAGTTATTTAGGCGACACACTATTGAGACAGTAGAAATACCGGATGCAATGCTAAAGGCATGGAAACAAATTTACTCAGAGTAGTTTCCCTTTAACGCCTACAAGCACGCAGGAACACAAGAGATGGAATTTTATACAGATGATTCATCAGATTGAAAGCTTTTATTCGGAAGTTTGGATTCCTGTAATATAAAAAAATGAACTAGTTAAGTCAAGTTTACTAACAATTATCAATGAGTCATGCTAAGAAGGATAACTAGCCTTTGCAGCATTTTATATATATGCACTTTCATGTGCCACTTCTGTTACGATCAATTCTTCTTCGGAGTAAGCCTTAAGTAGTTCCCTTGCTATATACGATGGTACTCCTAATGATTCTATTATTGCTTGCTCGGATTGTCCCTCTCTTAACAAATCACAAAAATATTTGCGGAAATCTCGAACTACCGCTTGGCGCTCCTTTGTATTCAACATATAAAGCTCTTTTTCTAACATCTCAATATAAATATTCGCTGTCATTCCTTGCTCCTCCTCAGTACTATTCATTAAATAGTACTATACCATAACACTATTATTCATTGCAAGGTACCTGTTTTAAAATAAAAGAAGATGGCCTCCTCAAAACGAGACCATCCTCTACTTTATTCAAATATTTCTGGATAAACTGTTTTAGCTACTAGTTCCACAGCTTCACCAATTCGTGGTCCAGGGCGAGACATTATGTCAGAATCTAATTGGAAGATGGCATTGTTTTGTACAGCCTCTAGCTGATTCCAGCCTGGACGAGCCTTAATCTCACCAATTGGATCTTCTACATAATTTACGGTAGTCAAGATAATCGGAGGATTTTTCTTAATGACATCTTCCTCAGATAATTTAATCCACCCCTCTAGGTCTCCAAAAATATTCACAACAGAAGCATTATTCAAAACTTCTTGTTGAAAAGTATTTTTACCAGTTGTAAAAATTTCTGGAGATGGGCTTATCTCAAAATAAACTTTTTTCTGATCGCTCACACCTGATACCTTCTCCTGAACACTTTGAATAGTGGTTTTAATAGAGTTAACAAGGTTGGTTCCTTTATCCTCTACTCCCATTACTGCAGCCAACTGTTCAATATCTCCATAGACATCTTCAAATGAAAGTGCCGATTGAATGACAAAAACGTCTAAACCCGCATCTTCCAACACTTTAAGCTCTTTCTCAGAACCGGTTGTATACGCAATCACAACATCGGGGTTTATCTCTAAAATACGTTCTGCATTAAAGCTCATAGAATCGGAAATTCGTTCAATTTCTAGTGCTTCTTCCGGATAGGTATCATACTCTGTAGCTCCAACTATTTTATCTCCCACGCCAAGGGCAAATAGAATTTCTGTGTTACTTGGTTGTAGAGAAACAACCGTTTCGGGAACTTCCTCAAATGTAATTTCTTTCCCTATATCGTCCGTTACGGTGTATTCTTTTACTTCTTGTAAAGAATCTGTTTCAACAGCTGTATTCTTTACAGCCTCTTGACAGCCTGCAAGTAAGATCGACAGTATTAGTACCGCTAACCAATTTCTTAATTGTTTATTCATATGTTAATCCTCCTTTATTTTCTTTTTCTCATCGGATATGATTTACTAACAAATTGAATTTCGTCAACTCCATGATACTTGTTTACATATACCGCCATTGCAAACAATACATTTGCTAATAGCTGCGTGTAGTCAAATAAAATCTCTGGTACTTCCCTTTCTAACGAGATTTTATGTAAAGCTCTGACCGACTTTTTTGCTTCACTTCGACATACGTGCAATTCACAAGCGGCCGTTGAACCTTGTGGAAGTACGAATATATCTACCCTTCCTTCTACTTCGCTTACGTAGGAATTGTACATATCGCTGAGGATCTGTAAATCTTCTTCATGGATCGCGAGCTTCCCTCTGACAGACCCATTTAAGTGGTATGCCATCGGGGCCAAATACATGAGGTCCTCATATACTCTTGGAATATCTTTTGTTAAAGAAGCAGCCAAGCCGATACGTGTCGTCAGTGAGTCCGTTCGAATCTCAAAGTCTACTGTAGAAGGCTTCTCTCTCATAAACGGATAACAAATATAACGCATGTCCTTTTTCACCTTTTTCCCCTCCCTCCCTAGTAAATGTGAA
>NZ_JBAEAP010000597.1:0-2378 GCF_056205495.1 Psychrobacillus sp.
TTTTGACCTACACTCTTCATCAAATAAGCGTAGCTAGCATGAACATCTGCATTATTAGGATTTAATCGAAGTGCTTCAAGAAATGCTCTTTCAGACTCTGGCCACTCTTCCATAGAATAATAGATTAGACCTAACAGATGAAAAGCAGATTCCTCATCTATACCTAAACGTAGAGCTTCTTTTACTTCCTTTTCAGCTAACTCAAAATTGTTTAGACTATAATGACTGTATCCAAGATAATACCAGGCTTTCTCATTATTAATGTGCTCACCCATATTATCTTCTAGCATTTCTATAACCTGCTCATAACGGTCCATTTGAAAATAGTGTTCTATTAAGTCAAATGAACTCATCTCTTTATGAATCATTCTGTAGTCACCTTCCCCAGCATCTATATAAGAGAAATAGTTATGATTAATATCATTTCTACTGCCACACTTGTAATACACCAAATGATGCCAGGAACAACAAGCGACTTAGTCTCACCCTTTGTAGACACATGTAAATTAAATGAGCCCTTTAACAAATTATAAACAGCTGCGAAGCATACAATTGCCATTACACTCCCCATTAATCTATAAGTAGACCTTTCAATATCAATCATTTGATGGGTATAGGCATATATTAAAGAAAATTTCAAAAGAAACAACACTGAAATTATGCCTAAAAGTGTATACAATACCTTCTTTTTAACTTTGAGCCAAATAGCGTTCTGCAATCCAAGTGCGCTAATGGCCACAAGCTGCCCAAGAGCGGCCACAATAAATAAACTCGAGAGATTATAGCTTTTCGTTTCTTCTAATTGTTCTCCTGATAAACTAGGAGAATAAAGATCTCCTTCCACTTATATTTCCTCCTTTCTAACTCATAATATATACATAATTTTCTATTTATTCCATTGCAAAGTCAAATGATTTCCTATTATTTTCATGTACATAAAAAGCTTTCCACCCTCGTAAGAGTGGAAAGCTAATAAAATAACTTATTTAGTATTTGAAAGATTATAGGTGTTCGTTTTATATCTCCATTTACATTATAAAAACCGTAGTCATTGACGAGTAAAAATTAACTTGTATAACATTGGTGCCACTATGGTAAGAAATAGAATTCCTGCTATAAGAATAATAGCAACCACAAGTCCGTAAGATTCATAAATAAAAACCACTAACATGGTTACAGCTATAGCAATAATTACACTTATCAAGTTGCTCATGACAATCACCCAACACCCTTCTGTTGAATTTCTCCACATCAAACCCTATATCAAATCATTTAATATCACATTCTATTTAATTTTTTTTATACATTCTTCTATAACTTCACGTAAATCCCGACAACTTTTACAGCATATTTTAAGAGTTCACCATACTATTTTATAAACTGCATGAATACATTCATTATATAGATTTTTATAAACCTTTGGAATATCAAAATGAGCTTTTCCTAGACAAAACTCAACCAAAAACTTTAACATAACCTTACTTTAAAACATTTTTCTTATGCCACTTAAGATACTTTTTATGCTCTTCCTGTCGATTTATACGTATTTTCGAATGGATCATATATTTCTCATAATCTGTTTCTTTTATGCGGTCTGAAATATGGATTTTACCTTGACCATCAAATGCAATATACCCCTTTGTATATAATGCATCATGGTTAGAACAAAGCAAGATTCCATTAAAGGGATCCAGTTTTTCTTCCTCTGTACTATCCTTCCAAGCCTTTGCTGGTGAAGCATGTAACAAATCTGAAGAATTAATGCTACAGATAGCACATTCATTATTCCATATCGGAGAAAGGGCTTGCTTAAACCTTTGTTTCCCTTTACGGATTTTTGACTTTGCCTCTGACTCCATTATTGCTATGATTTGTAGCAGGAGATTACGTTCCTTAAACAGAACTGGACTGATTGCAAATTCCAGCTGTTCTTGTTTTTCAAGGTTTACATTCATCTCAGCTATTAACTCTAAAAGCTTGATAGCCAATAGCTCGTTACAGGGATAAAGATACCCTTGGTTCCCATCCCCATTTTCTTGAAAAGCTGAATACTTTATCGGGAGTAATAACTCTATCTCTTGAAAATGTTCCTTAATACTTAATGGGTTATTTAACTCCTCATAAGATGTTTCTACTAGATAGCCCTTTTTTTGATATTCCTCGTCATAAGGATTAACTGCCTCGTAGTAATCTCTTTTAGCAATACTAACTGCCACAATGTCACCTTTTACATAATGGAAAATACAGTCTCCTGCTTGCACTTCTTTCATACGCTCTCAAAACGGTGGGCGCATCCCACTTTTATCAACCTGTTTGGACCAAATAATACTATGCTGTTTTTCTTCTATATACGTTTGTCCTTGCATGACAATATAAAA
>NZ_JBAEAP010000598.1:0-2290 GCF_056205495.1 Psychrobacillus sp.
CCATTTGTGATTTCACGAATATATTTACCCATGTCATCATACTCTTCAAAGTTATATGCTTCAACTTTATTCATTTTTACTGCATGATTCAAACGATATGGTAAATGATCGACAGCAATAACACGCTTAGCACCTTTCATCCATGCAAACTTCTGTACCATTAATCCGATAGGTCCAGATCCTAGCACTGCAACTGTATCGCCTTCTTTCATCCCTGAATGCTCTACGCTCCAGTAAGCTGTAGGAAGAACGTCTGAGAGGAATAATAATGATTCGTCTTCAAGCTCGCAAGACTCAGGTATTTTAAATGGTAGATAATTCCCGTATGGTACACGTAAGTACTCAGCCTGCCCACCAGGGAAATCACCATATCTTTCTGTAAATCCAAAGTAAGCTCCTGTGTCTAATAATGGATTGTCATTGGAATTGTCACACTGACTTTCCATTTCATTTTGACAATAGAAGCATTCTCCACAGGAGATGTTGAAGGGTATTACAACACGGTCACCTTTTTTTACTTTTGTAACAGATGGACCGACTTCTTCCACTATTCCCATTGGCTCGTGCCCAATCACAAAATCTTTACGGGCAGGCATTGCACCTCTGTAAATATGTAGGTCGGACCCACAAATAGCTGTTGTAGTAATTCGAACAACGATATCATCACTTTTTTCAATTTTTGCATCTGGAACTTCTTTTACTTGAACATCTTTTGCACCTTGGTATGTTACAGCCTTCAATTGATCTCCTCCTAATAACTTTTTTCTTTCTAATTAGTTATTACCCTTAGAAGTATAAAAAAAACTTTAAACAATTAAAAATAAAATACGAACATTAAAAAATATCATTTTTAAAGAGTCATCAAAGTATAGTTGAATTAAGATGACATATTTGTCTATATATTTATTTGGTTGTTGTTTTCGAACAAAATTTTAGAATTGGAGGGTATCAATGAATAAAAAAATTATGTTTTTATTAGGAATAATGCTTATTAGTTTACTAGCAGCGTGTGGGAAAGAAGAGACTAGTTCAAAAGAAGAAGCTCATGAAGCTGAAGAGGGGCATGAAGATCATGATCATGCTTATGACGACCATGATGGACATGACCACGAAGATGAAGACGATACTGCCGCTTTAGACTATACCAAACTGGATCAAGCTATTGGACAGGTTTTAGAGGAAACCTCTAGCTTTTCTATTCAACATGAAGTGGGTAAAGGTGTATCAGGTGAGCTATTTAACTATTTTAACGCAGACAAAATGGCGTTCCGTTTAAAAGTGGAAAGTTTGTTAGGTAACCAAGAGTACAATAGCAGAGAGCTAGACGAATATGCCCAGTACTATGTAAAAGAAAATTTACTAGCCATAGAAATAGCAAAGAAAAAATATAATGTCGAGGTTACACAAACAGAGGTAACTAATTTTATTGAGGAGAATGTAAAAGAAGTAGTACCTGAGGAAAAGAAGCTATACGCTCAAAGTATAGGAGTGACTTTAGAAGAATTAGATAACATTTTTGATAGAGATATCTATATTATGGATGTCCTATGGTCCAAGCTGACACCTATACTGATGGAAGAGTATCAACAAGGTGTGGGAGAAAGCGAGGCAGAATATATGGAAAGACTCACAAATGAATTCTTTGAAGCGTAAAAAACTGGATTAAGAAAATAGGCTCGTGAAAAAATATTTCGCGAGCTAGTTATTATATAAAACTTTTGATTTTACTACAGAGGGGTGACAGTGGCAGTCTATTGTGTGGTCATTAATCATACCCACTGCCTGCATATACGAATAACAAACTTTGCTGCCTACAAAGACAAAGCCATCTTTTTTCAAACGTTTACTCATTGAATCGCTTAGCTCAGTAAAGGCAGGTACTTCATTTATTGAGCCCCAATGGTTGATGATGGGTTTATCATTTACAAAGCTCCAAATGTAATTAGAAAAAGAGCCATGCTCTTGTTGGATTTTGAGAAAAGCATGTGCATTGGTTAACACACTGAGGATTTTTAAACGGTTTCTGACAATACCACTGTCTTCTCGAAGAGATTGAATTTTATCCTCGTTGTATTGAATAATTTTCTCAGCCTCAAAATTATCAAATGCTTGTCGATAATTATTTCGTTTTTGCAAAATCGTCCACCAGCTTAAGCCTGCTTGAGCTCCTTCTAGGCATAGCATTTCGAACAACAGTCTATCCTCATACACAGGAACGCCCCATTCCTTATCATGATAGTCTAAGTATAACTGATCTTTTCCAACAACCCATCCACATCTAGTAACCAAT
>NZ_JBAEAP010000599.1:0-3094 GCF_056205495.1 Psychrobacillus sp.
TTTGGTTAATGAAGAAATTTTAGAAAAGGTAGAAAATCATACAGAGGTAAGTGCTTTTTCCATTTATCAAGTAATAGGAAATGAAGAAACGGCAGTTAAAACAGGAGACGGACTACTGACCGATTTCCTTACACCTAATCGACAACTGCATGATTTGCTAAAAAATAAAGGAGTTTCTACCTTTTACGACGAATTAAAGGGAGACCATACATGGAAGCTTTGGCAGCCAGATATTAAAAGATCACTGCTAAACAATTTCAGTCTGTAGGGTATTTTTGATATAATAGAAATATATTGTAAGATAATTATAAGGAGGTCATGATTATGAAATACGGTATTGTTGCTTTTCCATCAAAAAAGGTACAAGATTTTGCAAACTCTTATAGAAAGCGTTATGATCCCCATTATGCCCTAATTACTCCTCATATGACATTAAAGGGAGTTTTTGAGGCAGATGAAGCCCAAATTAAAACAATAGCTGACCATATTAATGATATAGCTAAAAAACATAAGCCTTTTACTATGAAAACTACAAAGGTAAGTTCTTTTGCACCTGTAACAAATGCTATCTATTTTAATGTACAGTCAACTCCAGAGCTTGAGAAGCTTCATGAGGATTTAAATTCTATTGAATTTCATGATGATGAAACATATTCGTTTGTTCCTCATATTACTATTGCGCAAAAACTTAGTGGAAGTGAACACGACGATATTTTACCTCAATTAAAAATGATTGGTGCACAGTTTGAGGAAGAAATTGACCGAATTCACCTGTTGTACCAATTAGAAGACGGTTCATGGACCGTATATGAAACATTTAGATTGTCTGGAGCTGAGTAACCTTGGTATTTGCAAAAATTGTTGAAACAGAGAAAGAATATGAGGATGCTATTCAGATAAGAAGAAAAGTATTCGTAGAGGAACAAGACGTTCCTCTACATTTAGAGTTAGACGAATATGATATGAATTCCACGCATTTTGTAGCCTATGATGGAGATACTCCTTTTGGAGCTGGCCGCATCCGTATTGCAGAGCCCCATGTAGGTAAAGTAGAGCGAGTATGTATCTTACCAGAGTACAGAGGGAAGCATTTAGGTAACTTGATGATGGATTGTATGGAGAAATATGCGATGGATCATCAATTTAAAAAGCTAAAACTTAATGCTCAAAGTCAGGCGCTACCTTTCTATGAAAAAAGAGGGTACATTATTACGTCCCCTGAATTTCTGGAGGCTAATATTCCTCATCGAGCTATGGAAAAAGAATTATAATCCTACATAAGCAAAACCCGCTAACGATATGTTAGCGGGTTTTGCTTTTTGCTTAAATATAGGTATTTACAAAATGACCTTTACCTGATATTTCTGCAATAATAGGTGATAAATTGACGGGGTTAGGTTGGATAAAGCCTTTGTATAATGGCAAGCTAGAAAGTTCCTTATTACCCGATAATTGCTTCTCTTCTTTTTGTTCTACATCTTCATTTTGTTGAAGATTTGTTAAGTGATTATCAAAAAGTGATTTCATTTTAACTGATTGAACATTGCTGATTTGAGCAAAATTATATTCTTCCATTTGCATTCGATTAGCATAAATTTGTGACTGCAATGGTTGAACTGGAATAATATACCCCATTCTTATCCACCTCCATTATAAACTCTATGCTCTTTACCCCATTTGAAATTACCTTAAACCTCTTTTTTAAAAAAATTACAACATTTTTTCGATATCAGTTAAACTGATGGAACTTCCTTTTTGGAGGATAGAGTTCGTCAGCTGATCTTCTAATTCTTTAGAAACAGGTTTGTTAGCTACCCTGCCTACTTTTCTTACGATTTTTCTGACTTGATGTTCATCAGTAAAATCCGCATTTGAAATAGCGTTAGCTAATGTAAAAAGCTGATCCATTGATACGCCAGTTTTATTCTCAATCGCTCTAAAAAAAGAATTTTGCATGTATTTTCCCCCTCGCATTATTTATATCCAGGTGTTAAGGGAGAAAGGTGCTTCCTACTATTATTAAAAGAATGAATAACACTACAAGCAGAACAAATGCGTTAGAGCCTTGAAAACCACCGTATCCTCCACCATCATAACCTCCGCCATAGCCATAGCCGTAACCACCACCATAGCAAAAACTTTCGCCACCACAATAGCCGTACATATCTTTCCCCCCTTCCTTTCAACTTATAGTATGCAAAGGGGTAAGAGGAAGTAGGGCATTTTAATTAGTAGGTGGTTTTCCGTTTCTGAAATATAAAGGCTCCAATGATACCAAATAAGATTGCTGCACTAATACCAGAACTAGTTACTTCAAACATTCCTGTTATTACTCCAACTAATCCATGCTTCTCTGCTTCGGCCAACGCTCCATGAGTTAATGAGTTTCCAAAAGAGGTAATTGGTATGGTTGCTCCAGCTCCAGCAAAGTCGATGAGAGGCTCATATAACCCAAACCCATCTAGAATTGATCCCGTAACTACTAATCCACTTAACGTATGAGCTGGCGTAAGCTTGAATGCATCCATTAAGATTTGCCCAACTACACAAATTAATCCACCTACAACAAAAGCTGTGACTAATGATGATATCATATTATCCCTTCTTCTCCATTCGACATTCTATGGCATGTGCTATACACGGGATTGTTTCCCCTTGTTGATAAGTTAAAGGAGACAATAGAGCCCCTGTTGCTACTAATAACACTCGGTTAATTGTTCCCTTTTTCAGCTGACTATAAATATGACTAAAGAATACAGAGGCTGAGCAACCAGGACCACTCGCTCCAGCATTAAAAAATTGGTTGTCTCCATAGTATTGAGCACCAGCATCCTGTAAAATGACTCCACTATTCTCGTCTTGGAACATTTCTTTTAATATAGAAAGACCTATCTTTCCAAGATCGCCTGTCATAATCAAATCATAGTCATTCATTTTGCTATTCGTATTTTTCAGATGCCTTTCAATCGTATCTCTCGCAGCAGGAGCCATTGCAGCTCCCATATGAAGCGGGTCCGATTGCTGGCCATCCACAACTCTGCCCATAGTAGCATGAGTAATATAAGGAGCATTTTTAGCCTTACTTTGTAGTAAT
>NZ_JBAEAP010000600.1:0-7919 GCF_056205495.1 Psychrobacillus sp.
CGACTCCTACGGGATGAGGGAGACAGATAAGACATCACAACCACGTGCGTGAGCGATGGGTGATGGCTTATCGCTCACCCCGTGGAAAGCGTCCGGCTGGGGCGGAAATCAATTCTACTCTCTGATCTAAGATTTCTTTGAATTATAAATCAACCCTACCCTTTAACATAGCCATTAGTTTATATCGGACAGTTTTGGCATAGCAGACAACGCTCCAAAATTTGTAGCGCAAATAGAACCGAGCTTATTACCAAAAGCAATATATGTGATCCATTCTTCCTTAGTTTTAGGCTTACCTTCTGACTGGATTTTAGATAAAATCCCTGCCATAAATGCATCGCCAGCACCGGTTGTATCAACAGCTATTACTTTTTCAGTTGGGATATGAACCAGTTCCCCTTCGATCATGGCGTATGTCCCATTTGCTCCCACTGTTACAAGGATTACGGAAATATTATATTCCGCTAATCTATTAAGCCCCTCTAATTGGGTACTAGCTTGAGTTAAAAAGAGAAGTTCTTCCTCCGTGATTTTAAATATATCTACGTCATGAAGAAACGAACAAATTGTCTCTCTGCATTGCTGCTCCGTATTCCATCTTAAAGGGCGAATATTAGCATCAAACGATATTAGCGCACTAGATTTCTTTATTTGTTCTACTATTTTTTTAGTAGTCTCTCTAGCGATTGAATGAAATAATGTCCCAGAGCAAAAATGGAAAGCACTTGCTTGATTAAAAGCATTCAAGTCTATCATAGAGAAATCAACTTGTAAGTCAGGGGTATCATCTAAATAAGTATGAAAATGACGATCGTTATTTTCTGTTAAGTGCACATAGACTCCACTTATAGATTTTTCCGGGTCGACCTGTATATAAGAAAGGTCAACTCCTTCTGCTTCTAGCTCCCTCTTCACAAATTTAGAGGTATCATCTTCTCCGATGATAGTTATAAAAGAGGAGGAAGAGCCTAGTCTGCCAATACCTGCAGCTACATTTACAGTGGCTCCTCCTAAAAACTTTTTAAAGCTCTTATTTGTCTGATCCTTTGAAATATAGTCCACAAAGGCATCGCCATATACTAATACGTACTTATTACTTTGCTCTATCATGTGATACTCCTTTAAATTAGCTTTAATTGCCTCATTGCATTTACTAGACCATTTTCTGAGACATGTTCAGTAACGATTGTGGCATGTTTTTTAAGTTCATCTACAGCATTTCCCATAGCTACACCTGTACCTACGAACTTCAGCATTTCTACATCATTTAAACCGTCCCCGAACGCAACTGCATTTTGACGAGTTTCTCCTAAATATTCTAAAAGGATCTCAATCCCAACTGCTTTAGACATGCCTTTAGGAAGCACATCACAAGATACTCTGTGCCATCTTACAAAGGACAAGTTAGGAAATGCACGTTCATACTCCTCTTGTACATCTTTTTCACAAAAGACAAGCGCCTGATGAATATCATTATTTAAATAAAAATTTTCTGCCTGTCTAGGAAAACCGACCTTTAAAGTGGAAATACTTTCAATCACATCTTTATGATCGGGTACATTTGAAACCATCTCATGACTGTCCATATATACTAAAGGCTGGTCTTTCAAAGCAGCAAACTCCGAAAGTTTTTTAAGCTCTTCCTTTTCTATAACACCTTTATGTATGGTTTTGCCTTCAAATTGCACAATTTGACCATTATAAGTTATATAAGAATCAATTTGAAGTTGATCTACGATTGCTTTAGCTAGAAATGGTGCTCTCCCAGTAGCAATTACAGTAATATGTCCATTTTCTCTCGCTTGTTTAAATGCTTCTTCTACCCCTTCAGGAATATTTTTCTCAAGATCTAAAATGGTTCCATCTATATCGAATATCAATACTTTTTTTTCCATTATTTTTTTCTCCCTTTTCAAGTTAAATTATTTGACTTTTCTGTTAAAATCCTTTACAAACTCCACAATTTCATATATAATACGTCATAAGGAGTGGATTGCCATGTTGAAACGCTTGAAAAGAAAACTGTTGCGGCGACTCGGCGGAATGCTCAGAAACAAAACAATTGCTTAAGTCAAATGTCTTGCCCTTCAAAATTTGGAGGGCTTTTCTTTATTTTAAATAAGTAGCGTGATAATATAAAGAGAATTGATTTATTTTGAACGTGAAAAAGGAGAGTATAAAAATGATTTATAAAGTTTATTATCAAGAAAATGCACTAGAGGTACCAGTTCGCGAAAACACTAAAAGCTTATATGTAGAGGCTGATTCAGAGCGTGAGGTTCGTTCACTTCTTATAGACCGCAAGTATAATATTGAGCTTATCCAGCTGCTTGAAGGTAACCACTTGGAATACGAACAAGCAAGTCCAAATTTCAAAGTAGAAGAGCTGTAATTTATGAAATTTGTAAAAAATGATCAAACTGCTGTTTTCGCCCTCGGCGGACTAGGTGAAATCGGCAAAAATACGTATGGCGTTCAATTTCAAGATGAAATTATTCTAATTGATGCTGGTATTAAGTTTCCAGAAGATGATCTTTTAGGAATCGATTATGTGATCCCAGACTATACTTATTTAGTCAAAAATGTGGACAAGATTAAAGGCCTTTTTATTACCCACGGACATGAAGACCATATTGGTGGAATTCCTTACTTACTTAAGCAACTCAATGTGCCAGTTTACGGAAGTAAGCTAGCATTGGGTCTGCTTCGAAACAAGCTAGAAGAGCATGGCTTACTTCGTCAAACGAAAATGAATGTAATCGAAGAAGACGATGTGATTAAGTTCAGAAAAACAGCTGTAAGCTTTTTTAGAACTACGCATAGTATACCTGATGCTTTTGGAATTGTGGTAAAAACTCCACCTGGTAATATTGTGCATACAGGAGATTTCAAATTTGACTTTACTCCTGTCGGCGAACCTGCAAACTTAACGAAAATGGCAGAAATCGGTCGTGATGGCGTTCTTTGTCTTCTTTCAGATAGTACTAATGCTGAAGTTCCTAACTTCACAATGTCCGAACGCAAAGTTGGAGAAAGTATGGATTCCATTTTCCGTAAAGTAAATGGTCGTATTATTTTTGCAACCTTTGCTTCGAATATCCATAGACTTCAACAAGTAATAGACGCTGCGATTCATCATAATCGCAAAATTGCTGTTTTCGGAAGAAGCATGGACAACAATATTACAATTGGACGAGAGCTAGGCTATATTACAGCCCCTAAGGAAATGTTCATTGATACAAGCGCATTAAACCGATTACCTGCTAACGAAGTCTTAATCCTTTGTACAGGTAGTCAAGGGGAACCAATGGCGGCTCTTTCACGAATTGCTAATGGTACTCACCGACAAATTCAGATTCAACCAGGAGATACTGTAGTATTTTCTTCTTCTCCTATCCCAGGTAACAGAGCAAGCGTTAATAGAACGATTAATCTGTTATTCCGTGCGGGTGCAGAAGTTATTCATGGTTCCTTGAACAATGTCCATACTTCTGGGCATGGCTCTCAAGAAGAACAAAAGCTTATGCTACGTTTAATGAAGCCTAAATTCTTTATGCCAATCCACGGAGAATTCCGTATGTTAAAAATTCATACTGAGTTAGCAGCAGATTGTGATGTTCCTATTGAAAACACATTCATTATGGAAAATGGACAAGTTTTAGCTTTAAGTTCTAATGAAGCACATGTAGCTGGTCGCATACCATCAGGAGATGTTTATATCGATGGTAGTGGTATTGGGGATATAGGTAATATCGTATTAAGAGATCGTAGAATTCTTTCTGAAGAAGGCTTAGTAATAGTAGTTGTAAGTGCTGACATGGAAAGAAAGAAAATTGTTTCTGGTCCTGATATTATTTCTAGAGGTTTCGTCTATATGCGTGAATCTGGCACAATGATTAATGAAGCACAGCAAATGCTAAATAAACATTTAAGATTTACCATTCAAGACAAAGCAATAGAATGGTCAGAATTGAAAAATGAAATTACAGATGTTCTAAGCCCTTATTTATATGAAAAAACTAAGCGCCGTCCAATGATTTTACCAATCATTATGGAAGTGTAAATAGTATAACTAATCTAGTAGCTTTCTACTAAATATCTTCGACTGCAATCATCCACGAAGTTTTCGTGCTTGATTGCAGTCATTTTTTATAATTTTTTTATAGTAAACACGAATAATTAATAGAGAATACAAAAATTGAAATGCTTTTATACAATAAAGTAGAATTGATTTTCGGTAAAACACTGGTTACAAAAGTAATTCAAAAGAAATTACCATAAATAAAAGCGAGTAGGTAAACGATACCTACTCGCTAAGTTACTTACTTTATCGTAAACAAAATGATGGAACATAGGGGACTTGAACCCCTGACCCCAACACTGCCAGTGTTGTGCTCTCCCAACTGAGCTAATGCCCCATGTTTATTATCTAGTAATATTGTAAGTTATAAAAACAGGAAAGCAACCCCTCTTTGCAAATTACATAAAATTTATTGTAACCGTAAATTTCAGGGGTTTAGATAGCCTAAGTTTAAGACAAGGTGATTAATAGTTTTCCCCTTAAGCAATAACTCCCTGCCATCATTTTTCATTTAAGATAGAACCTTCTTTTCGAATCGATTAATATCCACATCTGCTCCTATGATGATTAAAACATCATTCAGCTGCATCTTATCCTGTGCCTGGGGTGATACTATAATTTCTTTTCCCCTCTTTACGGCAACTATATTGATGCCATATCTAGCTCGAATATCCAAGTCTACTATAGAGAAGCCCGCAATTTTTTCATTTACTTTGATTTCCATAATCGAATGCTCGTCGGAAAGCTCCAAATAATCTAAAACATTGTTGGACAGGATGTTATGAGCAATCCGTATCCCCATGTCCCGCTCCGGATGGACTACTTGGTCGGCTCCAATTTTACGCAATACCTTCTCATGATAATCATTTTGAGCTTTTACTGTAATTTTCTTTACACCTATTTCTTTTAGCATAAGCGTTGTAAGAATACTAGATTGAATATCGTCTCCTATTGCAACAATAACATGTTCGAAGTTTCTAATTCCAAGCGATTTTAAGACTGCTTCGTCTGTCGTATCCGCAATCACTGCTTGGGTTGCTATGGAGGCAAATTCATCAACTCTTTCTTGTACCTTATCAATGGCCATAACATCGGCGCCTTGCTCCATTAACTCTTTGACGATACTTCCACCAAAACGACCTAAACCAATAACAACAAATTCCTTCTGCATAGCTGCGCCTCCTAGAACTAATTGCCATTAGTTTAACACAACAGTGGTTCTACTGCTATCTAGATTTACATCATTTTTTTAACCCATGCTTATTATAAAAAATTTAGATTTCTTTTACCAAGAGGACAAGTCGCTTTTCCAACATTTGCAGTCCTCTCTCGCCAGCCTGTCTGTGTCTCAGTCGGCCTTTTTTATCAAACAAATAAAAATTTGGTACAAGCTTACACTGGAACATTTCAGATAGCACCAAATCATGATCTAGACAAATAGAGTCGAAAATTCCTGCTGCAGAAGCTGTTGATTTCACTAAACTTTTACTCGCATCTTCAGGAGACCTAGGCATATGAATAGCAATGACATTAAACTGATTTTCATACTTCTCTTTCCATTTATTTATTAATGGTGGAGCAACCTTACAGGCATCACAGCTAACAGACCAAAAATAGACAAGCAAAGGCTTTGTACCTAATAACTGTCCCTTTGTCCATGAGCCGTTTAACCATTTAGTTGTAATAGGAAACTCCGGTAACTCCTCTCTCAAATTCATCCATATCTCTCCTTTATCCTTCATCCATATTCAGTCTATGCAACAAAGAGATAGTTGCATCTAATAGTTGGAAAAAAATTTTTTTGTATTATCTTTAAAAAGTTGTTAAAGTAAACTTAAAGTTATGTTAAAATAAACTTTGTTTTATGGAAAAGCTCTTTATTTTACAAAAGAGAAGGAGCGTAATTACATGCAAATTGGTAGAAAAATTAAACAGCTAAGACTGAAAAAAGGTCTAACACAGGAAGAACTAGGCGAGAGAACAGACTTAAGCAAGGGTTTCATATCCCAGCTGGAAAGAGATCTAAATTCTCCCTCCATTGAGACACTTTTTTCTATTTTAAATGTTTTAGGTTGTAAGCCTAAGGATTTCTTTGATGATGAACATAGTAGAACTAAGGTGGTTTTCCAAGAAGAGGAGCAAACTGTTTACATAGATGAAGAAAAAAAGTACAAGCTTCACTGGCTTATTTCTGAATCCAATGAAAACGATATGGAGCCAGTATTGATCACTTTTGATAAAGGCGGTCAGTTTAAAGAGTTTGAACCTTCCTTATCTCAAACCTTTATATACGTTTTACAAGGTCGCGTCGAGTTACAACTTGGCAAACAACACTACTTTGCTTCGGCTGGAGAGTCCCTCTATTTTGAAGCGGCAGATCATCATCTTTTGAAAAATGCATCGGATGATATCTCCAAGGTTATTTATGTCGTCACGAATTCTTATTTATGAAAATGGAGGGTTATTATGTCAGAGACACCTATTATTCGCTTTGAAAATGTTACTAAATTTTATGATGAGGACACAACAGTTCTTAAAGACATTAATTTTGAATTAGAGCGTGGAAAGTTTTATACATTGTTAGGCCCATCTGGTTGTGGGAAAACAACTATCCTTCGCTTAATAGCTGGTTTCATGCAGCCTTCAAATGGCAGTATTTATCTTAATGGAAAACTTATTAATAACGTGCCTGCCAACCAACGTCAAGTAAATACGGTGTTTCAGGATTATGCCCTGTTCCCACACTTAAACGTATTTGAAAATGTGGCGTTTGGGCTACGTATTAAAAAATTAGGTAAGAAAGAAATAGAGGATCGAGTGTTAGAGGCGTTAAAATTCGTTAACCTAAACGGCTATGAAAATAGAGAGATAGCAGAGATGTCTGGAGGACAAAGACAACGTGTCGCTATTGCTAGAGCTATTGTCAATGACCCTGAAATTATACTACTAGATGAGCCACTTTCAGCATTAGACTTAAAACTAAGATCCGAGATGCAATACGAGCTTCGTGAGCTACAACAACGTCTAGGTAAAACATTTATCTTCGTTACCCACGACCAAGAGGAAGCACTTGCGATGTCGGATGAAATCTTTGTCCTAAATGCTGGGAACATTGAACAAAGTGGTACGCCTATGGATATTTACGATGAACCGATTAATCGTTTTGTTGCGGACTTTATTGGTGAGTCTAATATCGTCGAAGGAACAATGGTAGCTGATTTCCGTGTTCGTATTGGTGGCAAGGAATTTGAATGTGTAGACCAAGGTCTAAACCCAAATGAAAAAGTCGATATCGTTATTCGTCCAGAGGATTTAGAAATCACAACGATTGATAAAGGAAAAATGAAAGTTAAAGTAGATACACAATTGTTTAGAGGAGTTCACTATGAGCTTTCCACTTATGATGAAGAGGGAAATGAGTGGTTAGTGCATTCAACTAAAAAGGCAGCCGTAGGTGAAATGATTGGCTTGAATTTTGATCCAGAGTCTATTCATGTTATGCGTCTGAATGAAACGGAAGAAGAGTTTGATAAACGTCTAGAGTCTTACGGAGAAGACGCTTATGGAAACTAAAAAAGCTAGGGCGCTCTATCTAATACCCTACTATGCTTGGATTCTGTTATTTGTAATAGCTCCAATTGCATTAATCGCTTATTATTCCTTCTTCGACTTAAGCGGAAACTTTACTTTAGATAACTATCAAAATTTCTTTACGTCTGTTTATTTAAAACTAACACTTAGCTCTTTCTGGTATGCGTTCCTGATTACTTTGTTCTCTTTATTAATCGCATATCCAACAGCTTATCTTTTGACTAAAACAAAGCATAAGCAATTATGG
>NZ_JBAEAP010000601.1:0-7617 GCF_056205495.1 Psychrobacillus sp.
AAAAAAGAATTGTTAGTCAAAATCAACCAATAACTTTAACAAAGCTTTAATATAAAAAAACCCCGACCGTATTTCTACCGGTCAGGGTTATATTATAACTTTAGTCTACTAATCCCATTTCTGCTTTTACTACTTCAACTATACGATTTACATATTTCTCACAGTCTTCAACGCTAGAAGCCTCTACCATTACGCGAACTAATGGTTCTGTTCCTGAAGGACGAACTAACACACGTCCGTTACCAGCCATTTCTGTCTCCACTTCACTAATGATTGCAGCTACTTTGTCATTCTCAGTAACAGCATGCTTATCAGTCACGCGTACATTTACTAGCTTTTGAGGAAAGACTTTCATTTCAGCTGCTAGCTCAGAAAGTTTCTTCCCTGATACCTTCATAATGTTTACAAGCTGTAAGCCGGTTAACAAACCATCACCTGTAGTATTGTAATCTAGGAAGATAATATGACCAGATTGTTCTCCACCTAGGTTGTAGCCATTCTTCTTCATTTCTTCTACAACATAACGATCTCCAACAGAAGTTTTTACACTTGTCATATCATTCGCCTCAAGTGCTTTATAGAAGCCCATGTTACTCATAACAGTAGAAACAACTGTCTTGTTGTTTAATCGTCCTTGGGAATTAAGATACTTTGCACAGATATACATGATTTGGTCGCCATCAACGATGTTCCCTTTTTCATCTACTGCGATAATTCTATCTCCATCACCATCGAATGCTAATCCAACATTTGCTCCCTTTTCAAGAACAAACTTAGCTAAGCCTTCTGGATGTGTAGACCCTACACCATCGTTTATATTCAAGCCGTTAGGTGAAACTCCCATTGTCGAAAGGTCAGCATCTAAGTCAGCAAATACATGAGTACCTAAGGAAGATGTTGCACCATTCGCACAGTCTAAGGCTACATGAATGCCTACGAAGTCTTCATCAATTGATTGCTTAAGATATTGAATGTATTTTTGACCACCCTCGAAGTAATCGGATACGGATCCGACACCACCACCTGTTGGTCTTGGCAATTCATCCTTCTCTGCATCAAGCAACTGCTCGATTTGTTCTTCTTGCTCATCGGTAAGCTTAAACCCATCTGAACCAAAGAATTTGATACCGTTATCTTCCACGGGGTTATGGGAAGCAGAAATCATTACACCAGCATCTGCGCTCATTACACGTGTAAGATAAGCTACTCCCGGTGTACTAATAACACCTAATCGCATTACTTCCACTCCGACAGATAAAAGACCTGCAACAAGCGCGCCCTCTAGCATATGTCCAGAAATACGTGTATCCCGTCCAATGAGTACCTTTGCTCGCTCTTTAGTATCTTTTGTTAAAATATATCCACCAAAGCGACCTAATTTAAATGCTAATTCCGGTGTTAATTCTTCGTTTGCTACACCTCTTACTCCGTCTGTACCAAAATATTTTCCCATTAATCTTCTCTCCTTAATTACCTGTTATCCTGCTTTTATGCGTCTTTTATCATTAATTTTGCTTCGGATTCAGATGTTTGCCATTCTACGTTAGAAGGACCATCAATTTGAATAGGAAGAATTCTTTCACCAACTTCTATGTTTTGTGCATCTACGTAGATAGAAATATCCCCTGACTGAATATCTTTCAGGGCATCTGGAGTTCCTTTGGCCACAACAGAAATTATTCCATTAGTAGGTGTTTCAAAGCTACTAGCTAGCTGTTCTGGTAATCCTTTTACAGCAATCTTCATTTCTGCAAAGGATTTCTCTGTTATCTCATCAGCTGCAGCTGTGTCCTCATCTTCCTTCTCTGCTTCATCCGTACCAGTGGAAGGGGGTGCTGCGCTTGTAACATCTGCTTTTATATCAATTTTATCTTGAGATAATTTTGTGACTCCCTCAGGCACAACCATTTTAACGCTGATTGTCCCAGTGTCTTCAATTTTACTCACATCCACATCGACATTCAACCTATCAATTTTATCAAGAACCGACCTAGGACCATATACCCGCACCTTTTGAGTCGCTGTTGATAGCGCATTAATAGTTAAACCTTCCTTTGGAGTTCCTTTTTTCGAAATCGAGATAGGTACTTCTTTACTGTATTCTTCAACCGTCACTTTAACATTTACAGTTCTCGGCTCGACAGAGACATCAAGCTTATTAAGATCCAAATCAAGCACTCTAACGCTAGCTTCTTGCTCAAAGGACTTATCTATGCCTTTTTCGCTCGAAATGGTTGCTTTTACATAGCCTATAGATTGTATAACACTTTTTGCTCCTGTTACGTTTACTGTTCGAGGTTCTACAGAAGAAGTCATGACATAATTCTCTGCTAACAGGCTTTCATTCATGTCAAGATCTACCCGGAATTCCTGGGTGATTTTTTCTTCAATTACTACATTCACATATACGGGGTCTGTTCGGACTTTTAATTTTTCTGAGAAATTTTCCTGTGATATAGCAACTCTATGTTCGCCCATGGGAAGTTCTCTTAAGTCTACAAACAGCTTGTAGTCCTTCATAATCTTTGCCGAAGTCACAAAGTTTGCAGGGCCTTGTATATTTACATCTACCGTATCTGGGACTCCAGTGACGACTAAATTCTCATCATCATAATAGACTTCTACTGGAACATCCCTTAATACGTCAATTGCGTTGTTGCTAGAGTTCTGATGATCAGATTCCAAATCCGATTTAACGGAAACAAACAGCAATATGGCAAAGGTAAGTGTAACAATTCGCAAAAGCCACGGATTATTCATCATTTTATCCATTTTGTTTCCCCCTCCATCGCCACTTAGAAGGTGTCACTTGCTCCTCAGTTGGACCAAACCAAAGTCTTGTTAAATGATTTTTAAATTCATCCATTGAAAGATTTCGATGTAGGTCTCCGTTAGAAGTAAGGCTTACTGCTCCTGTTTCCTCTGAAACTACAATTGTAATAGCATCTGTGACCTCACTAAGCCCTATTGCAGCTCTATGCCTTGTTCCAAGCTCTTTCGAGATAAAAGGACTTTCAGAAAGCGGTAAGTAACAGCCAGCAGAAACAATCTTATTTTTTTGAACAATAACCGCCCCATCATGTAGTGGCGTATTTGGAATAAAGATATTAATCATTAACTCAGAAGTTAAGTGAGCATTTAAAGGTATTCCCGTCTCAATGTATTCTGTCAATCCAGTCTCTCGTTCGATGGAAATTAAAGCACCAATTCGACGCTTTGCCATATAGCTAACAGACTTGGTCATTGCTTCGATTAGACGAGTCTGCTCTTCTTCCTCTTGGAGAGAACTTCTGGAAAACAATTTCCCCCTACCTATTTGTTCAAGTGCTCTTCTGATCTCAGGTTGGAAAATAATAATAATTGCTAAGAAACCATATGTGATAACTTGATTTAACATCCAGCCAAGTGTATCTAAACCTAGAAAATCAGTTACTACTTTTGCAATGACGATAACAAAGATACCTTTTAATAATTGAACTGCTTTTGTACCTTTAATAAGAGTAATTAATTTATATATAACGAACCATACGAACAAAACGTCTAATATATTGACGATTACGTTCACTGGCATCAAGTTTGTAAATTGTTCCATAAACGACATTGGGCATCCCCCACTTTTTCTCGCAAATCCATATAAAGTAAGTATAACATATTTGAAGTATAGATTTCTCGTTCTAATACTAACGCAAAAAGTCTATCCAGGTTCCTGGATAGACTCCTTTTTTAAAAAGATAGGATAATATATGTGTTTCTCAGGGTATTTATTTCTATTTTTATTCTTCAGTCTTATTGCTTTTAAAGAAAGAGGTAATTTCATTAGCGGTATCTTTTATCGTATACCATAACCAGTCAAATGCTTTGTTAATTTCCTCACTTTTACCTGTAACATTGGCTGTGGAAGCCATATATTTAGAACCGTCGATAATGGACCCATTAATCACCGTTAAATTGCCGTCCAATTCTCCATCAACGCGCACATCACCATTCTTAACTATCAAATCTCCTTTAACGACTTGTCCCTCAGGGATTATAACTGTTTCTCCCTCGACAATAACATTCTCTTGCTTTGTAAATGAAAACTGTTGATCGTTATTATAATTGGAGAAAAGGGCACTACTCATTAAAAGCATAAACATAGCCGCTGCCGTAAGAACAGGATGCTGTCTAAACCATCTGCTTACACCTGTATGAGATTTTTCTTTTGGAAGTCTAGACATAACTGATAGAGTAAAATCATTTGGTGCCTCTACATGAGCTGCTCCTTTTACAAAGGCTACTACATCGCTTAACTCATGCATATGATTGCGACACTCTTGGCACGATTGCAAGTGTGACTTGAGCTCCAGCTCGTGTTCACGACTAATTTCACCATCTAGATATTCATGCATATAGTGAACAATTCGTTCTGGACACGCACTCATCATGATTCCTCCTATTAAAGATTCGGTTGTTTACTTAATTGTTTTCTAAGCGCTTCCCGACCTCGATGTATTCTTGTTTTTACTGTGCCTAATGGGAGATCTAAAATTTCACTTATTTCCTGTAATGATAGTTCCTCCATGTATTTAAGCACTATAGCTGATCGATACTTATCTGGAAGACGACTGATCTCATATTGAATTCTATCTTGTAGCTCTAGTTTCATCAATTCTTCCTCAGGAAGTTCGTCAGAGGCAGCTATTTGAGAATACATGTCGAGACCTTCCGTACCTTTTACTTCTGCATCTAAATAATAATCAGGCTTTTTTTTACGTATACGATCAATACATAAATTGGTAGCAATACGATACAGCCACGTAGAAAATTTTCTTTTTTGATCGAATGTATGAATATTTATATAGGCCCGGACAAATGCCTCTTGTGCTATATCTTCAGCTTCGTGACGATTGCCAAGCATTCTATAACAAACTTGGAAAAGCCTATTTTGGTAAAGGTCGACAATCTCCGCGAATGCGTCTTTATCTCCTTTAAGTACTTGTTTTATTCTTTTGTTAACTATCGCATCCATCGTGTGATTTTCCCCTCCGCTCTATGCGGCTGTCTCTACCTATACGTAAGAAGGATTCAACAGGTTTCATTTTTTTATATTATTTTAATTTTATCAAATATTTCCTGTGTTGTGTTGTTAAAAAAAAAGAAAAAGCTGACAATTAGCCTGCTTTTCCTAAAATACTAATAAAACTATTATATTAAGCTTTCTCCAAATAATGACCCCATAAGTGCGACTGCAGTATCAGCTGTTTTATTTTTCTCATCGAGAATAGGATTTACTTCTACAAATTCAGCAGATGAAATTAAATGAGAGGAATAAAGCATTTCCATAGCTAAATGACTTTCACGATAGCTTATACCTCCTGGTACAGGCGTTCCAACTCCAGGTGTATATAGCGGATCTAATCCATCTAAGTCAAGAGACAAATGCACACCATCCACTTTACGTTCCAGGAAGTAAGTTATCGTTTGATTCATAACCTCGGTCATCCCTAGCTTATCTATTTCATGCATGGAGAAAACTTTAATGCCTTTTTCTCTAATCAGTTCTCTTTCTCCCGGGTCCACAGAGCGGGCACCAATTATAACTATATTCTCAGGTTTAATCTTCGGTGCAAATTCACGTATGTTTACTAGATCCTTGTGACCTAAGCCTATGCTTACGGCTAATGGCATACCATGAATATTGCCCGATGGAGAAGTTTCAGCTGTGTTTAAGTCTGCATGAGCATCGTACCAGATAACCCCTAGGTTTTCGTATTGATCAGAAAGGCCTGCTAATGTACCGATAGCTATACTATGATCTCCACCTAGGACAAGAGGGAAATCCCCTGCCTCTACGACCGCATGCACTTTATTCGCAAGAGATGTATTAGCTTCAATTACTTGCTCTAAATTTCTTAAGGTAGTAGATGATTCTTTTTTTCTAGTCTGACTGATTAAAATATCCCCTTCATCCTTCACCGTATGACCAAGGTCAGTTAAGCGTTCCACTACCCCAGCGTAACGAATTGCACTTGGCCCCATATCTACCCCACGTCTATTTTGGCCAAGATCCATAGGAACCCCTATAATTGTTAGATTTAATTTATTCATTATTTTATACCCCCTTTAGTTCATACACTTATTGTAATTCCTTAAAGGCAGTTGGCTCAACTCAGCATTTTCATGTATATTTATTCATTAATAATTGAAGATATTTTTTTGTTCCTGCCCATTCTTCATTTACAATCGAATATAAAACCGCGTTTCTGACGGTCCCGTTGGATCTCACACGTTCGTTCCTTAACACACCTTCCTTGATGCCCCCAATTCTTTCAATAGCTCGCTGTGACGGTAAGTTTAATTCGTCGGTTTTAAACTGTACACGAATCATCCCCAGCGTCTCAAAGCAATGCTGAAGCATCAAAAACTTACAGGTCGTATTTACATGAGTTCGTTGAAATGCCTTTCCGTAAAAAGTTGAGCCAATTTCACAGGAACGGTTTACTTGGTCTATCCCATTAATCCTAGTCGTCCCGATTATGTTCTTGGTATTTGTATGTTCTACTACATAAGCAATTGCCGTTTGTTGAACGTTCATTTGATCAATACCTGTTTGCAGCCAAGCCTCTAGCTCGTCTTTATTTTCTACCTTATGTAGCATATATTCAAATATACTAGGCTCATACAACTCACATAGTAATGGTATATCACTTTTCGTTAATAGTCTTAACGTAACATCCCCAAGAATTAAGCTTTCCATTTCATCTCACAACCCCTTCTCTTTTTTCTAATTATATCGGAATGTAGAAGTTATTTTCTTATATATTTTAAACACAAAAAAACTCTTTTCAATTGAATGAAAAGAGTTCAGTATACACACATTAGAATTAAAATGGAGCCTAGCGGGATCGAACCGCTGACCTCCTGCGTGCAAGGCAGGCGCTCTCCCAGCTGAGCTAAGGCCCCATAATAGATAATAGAAAATGGCTGGGGTACCTGGATTCGAACCAGGGCATGACGGAATCAAAATCCGTTGCCTTACCGCTTGGCTATACCCCAAAAACTGGTGGAGGGGGACGGATTCGAACCGCCGAACCCTAAGGAGCGGATTTACAGTCCGCCGCGTTTAGCCACTTCGCTACCCCTCCAGGCTATTATAAAAACTTTATGGTGGAGGATGACGGGCTCGAACCGCCGACCCTCTGCTTGTAAGGCAGATGCTCTCCCAGCTGAGCTAATCCTCCAAAACAGTAATCCTCTTTAAAAACCGGACAATTAATAGTTTAGCATAAGTATAACTTCAAAACAAGCACTTTTTTATGTATTTTCCCTACTTTTATGTAAAATAGAAAAGCTTCCAACCGGATTTGAACCGGTGACCTCTTCCTTACCATGGAAGCACTCTACCTACTGAGCTATGGAAGCATAAAAATGGCTGCGAAGGTAGGAGTCGTACCTACGACCAATCGGTTAACAGCCGATTGCCCTACCACTGAGCTACTTCGGAACGTTCTTATTATTTAAAGTACAAATATAATTATAACAAGTATACTTTAAATTTCAAGCTTAATTTAGGTATTTTTCCAATGAAATATTCAAGGTTCCAATATATAGAAATTACCATCTTTTTGAATGATATTC
>NZ_JBAEAP010000602.1:0-4750 GCF_056205495.1 Psychrobacillus sp.
AAGAACCCAGCAGGTACTGAAAAAATCGCAGGGTTTGTTAATGGGAAAAGAGCTGTACCATTAAATAAATGTGTGCCATCTGTTCCCCAAAGGTTTGGACTTAAGGAAACTAATACTAGCGCAGTTACTAGCCCTGTAACAATTGCTGTCATAGCTCCAGCGGTATTGAACTTTTTCCAATAGATGGTGTAGATGATAACGGGTAAGTTAGCACTTGCAGCAATACAGAATGCTAGTGAAACTAAGAATGCTACATTCATCGTTTGTGCTCCTAAGGCTAAAACAATAGAAAGAAGTGAAACACCAACAGAAGCAAAACGAGCAGCTCTCATTTGCTGTTTTTCTGTTGCTTTTCCTTTCTTTATGATTTGTCCATAAATATCATGGGCAAATGCAGATGCACCTGATAGAACTAGGCCTGCTACTACTGCTAATATAGTGGCGAAGGCAACCGCAGATACAAAAGACATGAGGATATCTCCTCCTAGTGCCTGGGCTAATAATGGTGCTGCCATGTTTCCTGCTGAGTTTGCCGCCATAATGTCACTAGCTCCTACAAAGTAAGCAGCTCCAAAACCTAGGAAAATAGTAAGAACATAGAAGATACCTACAATCCATGTTGCATACACCACAGAAGAACGGGCAGTTTTAGCATCTTTTACTGTGAAAAATCGCATAAGAATATGAGGTAAACCCGCTGTACCTAATACTAAGGCGATCATCATAGAAATTGTGTCCAAACCATTCGTATATTTTACTCCAGGATTTAAAAAGTTTTCTCCTTGCTCTGTAACCGTTTTCATCTCAGTGAACATACCAAGGATATTAAAGTTGAATTTCCATAATACTAAAAACGAGATAAGGACTGTCCCAATCATTAACAATACAGCCTTAATGATCTGTACCCAGCTCGTTGCAGCCATTCCACCCCAAAGAACATAGATAGTCATCATAACTCCTACGATTAGTACAGCAATCCAGTAATCAATGCCTAGTAATAATTGTATTAGTGCACCTGCACCCACAAGCTGTGCAATCATATAGAACAAAACGATGGTAATAGTGCTAATAGCAGCAGCCCCACGTACTTTTTTTTGATTAAATCGTGCATTAATCATATCGGCTAGCGTATATTTCCCCAAATTTCTTAGAGGCTCTGCTACGATGTAAAGTACAACTAAATATGCTACTAGGTAACCTATACTATAGAAGAATCCATCAAAACCAAAAAGTGCGATAGCTCCGGCAATCCCGAGAAATGATGCAGCAGAAAGGTAATCTCCCGCGATGGCTATACCATTTTGCCAGCCAGACAAACCTCCACCGGCAGTGTAAAATTCACTAGCTGAGTTGGTTCGTTTGGATGCAATGTATGTGACAAATAGAGTTAAAGCTACGATTCCTACAAAAAATATTAGACCAACTGTGCTCATGCCATTCATACATAATCACCTGCCTTTTCCTTTTCGATTATTTCTTCTGCATCCTTATCAAACCCCTCTGCTTTACGAACATAAATCATACATAAGGTCCAGGTCATGATGAATTGAGCAAGTGCAAAAACCCAAACCCAAGTTATATCTCCAATTGCTGGCTTGTTTAATATAGTTGTATAAGACGTTAAAATCGGTAAAGAAATATAAAATAGCAGAAAGAAAATCGTTATTGGAACGATAAAATTTCTTTTCTTCTTTTTTAAGGCAACAAATTCAGGGCTGTGTGCAATAGCCTCATAGTTGTAAAGTGGTGGTTCCTTTCCGCTTTTTTTCACTTTTTTAGAGGTTTTTTGAGGACTAGCAGGGTTTAATACACTTCCAGCTTTCTTTGGCATTTTCCTTCCTCCTTCAACTTTACTAGCTTTCTGAATATTAAGTTAGAAAACTGTATTTTAATAATAGGGAAAAATAATAAAAAATACAAACAAAAAATTATAATATTGTAATTATTTAGAAAATTATATTAATATAATACAATGTTCCTTTTCTAAAATGTTTTGCTTATGGATGGGTGCAGAGAAATTTTACGATACGTTAACATGCGCATGGTGAGATTTTTATTTATAGAATTTTAATGCAGGTTGAGTGGGATAACTAAGGATTTTATATTTTACTAGTTGAGTACCAACAAAAAAATTAACCTTTCTAAATATAACCAAATTAAAAAAGTAGTTGATAATTTAAGAAATCCTTAAAAAATGCTAACATATATAAGTTGGACTAAAAAATCTAAAAGGAGGTCTGTTCATGAGTAATGTTTCAACTCTAGAAAAAACAATGCGCTGCAATTTAATGATGACTAATAATGCTCGCAAAGGAATACAGGAGTGGTCAGCTGATGAACACGACTTTTTTAATATACAAAAATCGTTTCAAGTTTATATTGAGAAACGTCCGGTTAATGCGCAAGGAAATATCTCGCTTTCCTTATACTTTGACAATATAGAGAACTTGAAGCTTACTCAAAAGCTGGATGGCAAGGTAGCAATAATGGACTGTGTACTACAGAACAATGGGTTTCTTGCAACCGGATTTCATGTACGCGGATCCCGAGTGCCGGTACAGACAAATAGAAGGCTACCAGTTAACCTATCATTTGTTACATCAAAAAATAACGGTGCTGGGTTACCGATACAGTTACATACAAAGATAAGAGAGTTACCTGTAGCAGAGGAACGCTCTGAATATGTGAAAAAACGGATATCAAGCTGGGAAGGTTATTTAAAAATACAGGAAAGAAATGCGGATATTGCTGATATAACTGCAAGCTTTTCTAAAATTATATTTAACGAAGATTTTAGTAGGATGTCATTAGTAGGCTGTGAAGTTAACGGTAACGAATGGAATAAAATAAGAGGGCTAAGCATTAGCTTCAAGGGTTACCAAAATGACATTGGGGATGTATTAAAAGCAAATAGAAATAAAAACACTATTGAAATAGAGTTAAGACCAAGGATTAGGGAAATGGCAAGGAAAAATAGTTTGAACCCTAAAGCTAAGGAAGTGGTTTTTAGTAATTTTGCAACCCTCAGTCAAATACGTCGACTACGAAAAGGCTTTGAGGATCTCCAAAATGGCTTAGCAGCAAATGCCAACCTAGAAAAAATTCTATTTGAAGATCGTCCCACCATTAGAATTACTAATAAACAAAAGGAACTGGAATTCCATAATAGGCTTAATGAGTTTCAACAGGAGGCAGTCGTTGGTGCCATGTCTGCAGAAGACTTATATGTTATTCAGGGCCCCCCAGGCACGGGTAAAACAACTGTTATTTCCGAAATATGTCAGCAGAATGCTAAAGCTGGACTTCGCACCCTTGTAGCCTCTCAGTCAAACTTAGCGGTCGACAATGCCCTTAGTAGATTATTATCAAACAAAGAAATTCGTATTTTACGGTTTGGTAGAACGGAGAGCATAGAAGAAGAAGGGAAAAGATTTATAGAAGAAAATGTGGGGCAGTATTGGAAGGAACAAACGCTTGCTACACTTTCCAATGTAATAGAGCAACATGCTTCTCAAGAAAATCTGCTGAAAAACAGACTAAATAACATTTCCATAGAGATAAAAAGTCTTGAAGAGGAAAAGCAACGTTTAATAGAAGCTATTGAAAAGAAAGTCATTGCACAGACTGAGCATGATGAACGTAGTCAACAAATAAGAGCATTGAAAAAAGCCTTAGTTTCATTAAAAAAGGAACGTGAGGAAATTGAACTCACCATACAAGGTATTGGTCCTGGAGTTCAACAAATAGCTCAGGAAATAAAGGTTATGGAGCAGTTCCTGGAAGCTAATCCTTCAATAGAACAATTAACAGAACAAACGGAGCAGCTAACGAAGGAATTGGAAAGTATACAAGATCTGATTTTATATCAAAAATCAGTGCATTCTTTACAAAAAGCTCAACAAGAAATAGAACATACAAGAGAACAGCATCAAAAATTTCAAAAAAAATTAGGGGCGCTAGAGGCTCTAAAAAAAGAAATCCAAACAATCCGTAAGGTGGAGGAACTGAAGGAGCGTCTAAAGCTATGTGGGATTGTTCCGTCATTTCTTGTTAACCGTCAGATGGAAGAGTTAGATTTGTTAATTGAAAGCATAAAGTCTTCAAGTGATTGGCAGGAGTTAAATGCTCGATTGAGCTCAGCCATAGCATTTTTAGAAAAACTACTAAAAAAACATAAGTATCCTGTAGAGACCGTCAAAAGCAATATGGGCAGAAGTGGTGTCGTTTTTGATTCTAACTACACGGTTAAAGAAATCCACCAATTTATGAACAGATTAAAGCATATTATGACTTCAGATGAAGAAGAGCTGACTACTGAGAAATTAGCTATTCTGCTAGAGGGTCTTTATGTAAGAGAGAAATTTGTTTTAAAGCAACAAGCAAGCATTCAACTGTCTAAGAGCAATTCCATTACCAAGTATCAGGCTATCAAGGCCCAAGTAGCCACTGAATTGGAAAACGGGTTCAAAGCTATTAATAACCAAACAAGAGAGTTATTAAATGTTGGGACAAATCAAAAAAACCAACTTACCAATTTAGAGAAACAAATTAAGGACATTTCCACTGAAAATGGAGATTTTGAAAGTCTTCCAACACAAGAGGCTCTTGAAACCAGCTTATCAGATAAACAAAAAAAGAGAGCAGCTCTGGATGAAACATTGGAGACAATTTCTGTTTACAGTGCGAAGTTAGGTCACAAAAAGGCTGAATTGGAGAAGCTTAAAACTCAACTTCAGGAGCAAGAAGGTAT
>NZ_JBAEAP010000603.1:0-5123 GCF_056205495.1 Psychrobacillus sp.
AGGAACTTCTGCACTAGCTTTATGGATTGCTACGATGTATTTAATGGTAAAAGGGAAGAATTACTATGTCAGCTTAATTCCTGCACTGTTTATTACCGACATGATAGCGGTCTATATATTAAATGACGCAAAGCTTGGATTTGGATTAGCTTACGGTACAGCACATATCGGTGCTCTAATCTATACTCTGATTATTACTATACTCTTCTTTATGAAGGCGAAGAAAAATAAAAAAGAAGGCTTACAGGTCGATTTAGAGGAAACAAAGGTAGTACCAGTTTCTTAAAAAAACGAGATGGGTAGTTCGCTGCCCGTCTTTTTTTATGGTCAAACCATCCATTATAACCCCAGCGAAATAATAATTGTTAGAATTGGCTTTGGTGTCTAAAAGGAGGTCAAACAATGATTGATAAAATAGAGATGACATATTTTGAAAAGATTAAAGCTGACCTTGAAGAAGCTTATCAACGTCTATCCGTAGATATAAATAATCAGGATCAAAACTATAAAGAATTACAAAAATATACGATTGAATATAAAAGTGAGCTGGATAAATTTGAAGTGTATGATTATCAACAGACGCTAAATATGATCGATAAACAAGGGCTTGCACAAGTATTAGAAAGAGAACAAATAAAAAAGCTGATTGAGTCACCTTATTTCGGTCGCTTTGATTTTGTCTATAATGGGGAAGACCAGGACGATGCGGAAACCTTTTACATTGGGCGATTTGGTTTTAGAGATGAAGAAGGTACTTCGCTTATCTATGACTGGCGTGCACCCATTTGTAATATGTATTATGAATTTGAGCTAGGGAAAGCTTACTACGAAGCCATGGGAAGATGTTTTGAAGGTGAACTCATAGGCAAACGTCAAATCAAAATCGAAAACTCTCAGATTAAATATGTCGTAGAAAGCTCATTGACGATTCAAGATGAGGTGCTACAACAAACACTCAATCAACATGCTAGCGAGAAGATGAAAACCATCGTCACTTCCATACAAAAAGAGCAAAACAAGATTGTGCGTAATGAATCTGCCTATAACGTCATTATACAAGGGGTTGCTGGGTCAGGGAAAACAGCAGTGGCATTACACCGTATAGCTTATTACCTTTATAAGTATAGAGATACCTTACGTGCAGATCGAATTTTCATACTATCGCCAAATAAAGTGTTTGGTGACTATATCTCGTCCGTATTGCCAGAGCTTGGGGAGCAGCCTATTCGTTCCTTTACTATTGATGATTTGACGGAAAGTTTATTGCCGCCGGCTGTCACGTTTACTTCCTATGAGCAGGAAACGCGAGCAATTATAATGGACCCTTCTGGAGAGCTAGCTACACGTGCGAAAATAAAGTCTAATTATTCATTTGTGGACCAACTAGACATATACTTAAGCAACTTAGATACAAAGTTATTAAAGAAAGAATCCATATCGATTGCAGATACAGAATTTACAGCTGATTATTTAAAAGGACGCTTCTTTCAATATCGAAAAGAACCAGTTGCTACTCGTTTAGAGCTGCTGGCTGATGATATTCTCCAGGTATTAAAAGCTAAACGGAACGGGGAAGGGACATACCCAAGTAAGAATGAGATTGTGAAGAGATTAAAAAAACGATTGCTATATACGACTCCATTAGATATCTATCGTCATTTTTTAGAGGAACTGGGAGAAGATTCATTTAAGTACTCAAAAAAGACGTTTGAATTCAATGACGTATATCCGTATCTATACGTTCAGTTATATTTTAAAGGCATTAAAACCTTCGAGTTGGTACAGCATTTTGTGCTTGATGAAATGCAAGATTATACGCCAATTCAATATACGGTTCTATCGAAAGTGTTTAACTGTAAGCGGACTATAATAGGTGACTTCAGCCAAGCATTACTGCCATACGAAACTATTTCAAAGGAATCCTTTGAAAAAATATTCTCTAATATAGAATACGTGGAATTGACGACAACTTATCGATCCTCATATGAAATAGCCATGTACGCAAAGAAGTTTATGCGAACCGGTGATATTCATCCAATTGCTCGCCATGGGGAAGAACCAGGAGAAATCATTTATGAAACTTTTGATGAGATGATGGCGATGATCCATCAAATGATTCAAAATGAATATAAGACGACAGCTATCATTTGCAAGACAGAAAACGATTTAAATAGGCTTACAAGCAGCTTAACCGTTCCATTCCATATTTTAGATGGCCAAACAGAAAAATTTGAAGCTGGCCTTCTTGTCACAACCATCCAATACGCAAAGGGCTTAGAATTTGATGCAGTTCTTGTGCCCTTTGTAGATAAGTTTAACTACCATACATTATATGACTAAGGCTTACTATATATAGCCACTACTAGAGCAATGCACCAATTAACAATGTTCATCGATGCAAACAACAGATCTCCATTATTGTAGCTTTTCTAAAATCGCAATGATTAACTTAACGTTATTCATTGCTTTTTTTAGGTTTACTTCCAGTTCATCGGTTACATGGTAAAATTCATCTTTAAATTTAGCTGATTTCAAAACGGATTGAATATCCGTTACATGGTTCATCGATTCAATTTCTTCAAAAAGGTGAAGGATACTTGCGATAGAGAAGTGGGCGCTACGTAATGTACGAATGATCAATAACTTTTGTATATCTGAAGCCGAATACTGACGACGATTTTGTGCATTTCGAGAAACCGCAAATAAACCGTTCCTCTCCCAGTTTCGAACCGTCTCCTCCGTTAATTGCAGTTGTTTGGAAGCCTCTTTATGTGTGGAAATAGGTAAATTAGTTGTTTCCTCATGAAGCAATTTATCCACCGACTGAATAGCCTTCGTCATATAGTCGTATTCCGAATGTAAGAAGCTTAGATAGGCTTTGGCAGACAGCAAACTTTTATGAAACAATTCCTTTCCGCTAAGTAAAACAATTTCAGTAGCCTTCTTACGTAAATTATTTTGGATAAACTCTTGTTTAAAGGCAAGCCGAGCAATATATAGTTGTTGTAAATGAAGCTCACTATATTCCCGGTAGCCATTTTCTTTTCTAGGAACGGGAGAGATAAACTTCCACTCCTCGTATAGACGAACAGTATTTGGATGAATTTGCGCTTTTTTAGCAATCTCACTTGTTCTCATATAAGATCGCCCTTTCTATCTTTAGGTATTATAAGTATGTACATCTACATTAAACGTATCATCATTATTTTAATACAGTATAGGTAAGGTGCGTACAGTTTTATGGGTTTATTGATGATCTACAGCATGAATGGATTTTAAAGGAGCAGTTAAACTAGTATTGTGTAGGAGCAGAATCTCAAGATAACCATAACCTGAACAATTAGCACATAACCTGTTGTCTGAAATTACCAAACTATTGTATTCTTTATATAATCCATTAATTATAGTATGTATTTCATTTTGAAGTATAAAAGAGAAACCTATAATCGTTAAATGTTTGAGTGAAGCTATAAGGTTAGTATTTTTCAAAAGTAGGAAGGGGATTTACTATGGAAAAAATGATAGAACAAGCACTTAATTTAAGAAAAGATGGTCATTTATTAGAATCGAACCGTATTTTTCTTCAATTGGTTAAAGAATTCCCTGAAGATGCTTATATAAACTACCAATGTGCCTGGAGCTTTGACACACTAGGAGAGGAGTCTCAGGCCGTTCCATTTTATGAGACAGCAATTAGTCTAGGATTACCTGAAAAAGACCAGGAAGGGGCATTTATAGGCCTTGGAAGCACATATAGAACTCTGGGAGAGTACGATAAGTCCAGAAAAACCTTGGAGCAGGGGCTAAAACTATTTCCAACCAACAGAGCGATGCAAGTGTTTTTAGCAATGACTCTTTACAACTTAGAAGATCATCAACAAGCTATGGAACTTTTACTGAAAAATATAATTGAGACGTCGAATGATGAACCTATTCAAAGCTATAAAAAGGCGATTGAATTTTATTCAGATAAGTTAGATGAGACTTGGATTTGAACCAATATTTTGATGAAGAAGAAATTGTAATTATTGAGAGTCTTAATATTTATGTTTAACCAAATTTTATATAAAAATGAAAAATATGTATAAAAACAGCAGGCTTTTTTTATACAAAATGACGAATTTTACGGTATGGAAACAAATGTTCTGTTTTAGTTTTTTTAATATTTGGGATGAAGAATAGCGCTAAAAAAACCTGTCTCGGCTTATTTTTTGCTCTATAAAGTTTGCAATGATGATTATATTTGCAACTGACGCTAAATTCCTTTAGAGCAACATGTGTTCCACAGTCTACAAATAGGGAGCATAGGGAGATCTTATTTTCATAACTACATATAAAAGGCTGCTTACTAATTACCAGGCATAACTATCAACAAGGCTGACACCATATAAGAATGGATATTCGAAGAAATAGTCACATTAACGCGTCGAATACACATATAAACATTTTCCAGTTAAGAAGAAGATGTTGAAAGCTTCAGCTGTAAATAAAAAATAAAGAGATGGATAATTTGTAGATCTGGATGGTCAAAATTAATAAAGGAACATTGTAAGATAAATTGAACTATTATCAGAAGGATATAAATAACAATAAATTATAATCGAAAGTAAAGCTGCAAATGCAAACAAGCAATTAGATGAACAAATATAAGTTTAAATGCTAGCAATAAAACTAATGAATTAAACTAATGTAAATTTATATACAAACCAATAAAAACACGTTTTTCTCAAATATCTCACTGTTTCAAGTATACTTATGTAATGAAACGCAACTTCGTATAATTTATATTATGTAAACTAAAATAAAAATTGTGTAATGGAGGGTCACTTACATCAACTCCCCATATTATCTGTACTATTCAACTTGAAAGCTCCTTATATCCCTTTGATGAATTTGTTTTCTATTTGAGATTAAAGAAAATCACTTAGTCAATACTGTCACGAGTTTCGAATACAAAATACAGTTCTTCTGTATCTCTTTTTAAGGATCAATGCTGTTCAAACAATTTTAATTAGATTACGTATACCCAGTTCTATTAACCGAAGAATTTGTTCTTTAAAGTCGATTACTAAATTTTGTCTGGAAGAAACATCTGTAGCACTAAATCCACCTTTTGGTATCCT